>JAJXUA010000181.1 GCA_021783275.1 Pseudomonadota bacterium | reverse complement strand
GTGGCGCCGTGGTCACGCGCGAAGTCGAGGAAAGGCGTATCGCGGCCATACATCATGTCGTAGGCCAGTGTGTTCGCACCGAAAATGCGCGGGGACAGCGGGGGCAACTCGCCTGCCAGGCTGGCCGCAGTGGCATTGATCACGAGATCAAACGGCGTGTCGGCGGCTTCAAACGCAGAGGCGCTGACGCCCCGCCCGAACAGCCCGGCCAGGTCCTGTGCGCGACCCAGGGTCCGGTTCGCGATCACCAGCACTGCGGGCTGCTGATCGAGCAGCGGATCGATCACCCCGCGCGCTGCGCCGCCGGCGCCCAGCAGCAGGATGCGCTTGCCGCCCAGTGTGCAGTGCAGATTGTGAGTGAGGTCGGCGACCAGGCCGGCGCCGTCGGTGTTGTCGCCGAGGATGCCGTCGCTGTCGAAGCTCAGCGTATTGACCGCCCCGGCGCGCTCGGCACGCGGACTCAGGCGATGTGCCAGTTTGAACGCGGATTCCTTGAACGGCACCGTGACATTCGCGCCGCGCCCGCCTGCTGCGATGAACGCCGCCAGGCTGCCGGCAAAGCCGTCCAGTGGCGCGAGTATGGCTTCATAGCTGATGTCCTGCCCGGTTTGGCGAGCAAACGCGGCGTGGATCAGCGGGGATTTCGAGTGGGCGATGGGATGCCCGAATACAGCGTAGCGATCAGTCATGGCGCGCTATTCTAAAGCAGCGCAGACAGCCCGCAGCTCAGGTTTGTGTCCAGGGCAGCCCGCGTTGCCGCCAGCCGTTCTGCGCATTGCGGTGGCCGGTGCTTTTGTCGAGATCCCCCTCGAATCCTTCCAGCACGTTGTAGCACTGCCGCAAGCCGGCTTCGGTGCCCACGATCGCGGCGCGGTGCGAGCGCTGGCCGCTGCGGCAGATAAAAAACAGCAGCGACTCCGGATCGACCGCCTGTTTCAACTGCGCGGGAAAATGCGGATTGATCACCCAGCCCGGCCAGGACTGCCACTCGACGTGGACGGCCCCGGGCAGGGTGCCAGTCAATTCCAGTTCGGCACGCGAACGTACATCGATGAGTTGCGCGCCCGGCGCCAGTTGCAATAGTTCATGCGCTTCATGTGGCAGCAGTGCACCAATATATGGCCATGCCTGAGCCTTGCTGCGGGTGTGGGCAGCGTTGAGCAATTCGGTAATGCGTCCCATGATTTGGCTCCCAGTTTGTTTTCCACAGTATAGGAAGCGCTTGACAGCTTGTTCTGTGCACTTAATTAGTGCGCTGAAATCTGTCGTGCGACAAAATAGTGCATTCATTCAGTGGCAAGCGGGCTTGTCTTCGCGACCTGCCCTTGTGGCACAATGCCAGACAGATATTTTCAGGTGTGGCACGGTTTCTGCTGGCTGAACATCCCGTACATATCGAATATGTCGTTTAATCTTATTTCAGCTTGAGGAGAACCCGCATGGTCGTGGCCGATGTAATTAAAATGATCCAGGATAACGAAGTCAAATTCGTTGATCTGCGCTTTACCGATACGATTGGCAAGGAACAACACGTGTCGATCCCCGCCCGCCTGGTGGATGCCGAGTGGTTTGAAGCCGGCCACCCGTTCGATGGCTCATCGATCAGCGGCTGGAAAGGCATTCAGGCATCCGACATGCTGCTGTCGCCCGATCCGGATTCGGCCTGGATCGACCCCTTCTTCGACGAATCCACCCTGATCCTGACCTGCGACGTCATCGAGCCGTCCGACGGCAAAGGCTACGAGCGTGATCCACGTTCGGTCGCCAAGCGTGCCGAGGCTTACCTCAAGTCCACCGGCCTCGCTGACACCGCCTATTTCGGCCCCGAGCCCGAGTTCTTCATTTTTGATTCCATCACGTGGCACGACGACATGTCGGGCTGCAGTGTGAAAATCAACTCCGAAGAAGCGGCCTGGTCCTCTGCCGAAAAATACGAAAACGGCAACACAGGCCATCGTCCCAGCGTCAAGGGCGGCTATTTCCCCGTGCCCCCGGTCGATTCGCTGCAGGATATTCGCGCCGCCATGGTGCTGGCGCTGGAAGAAGCCGGCGTTCCGGTCGAAGTGTTCCACCACGAAGTGGCGACCGCTGGCCAGTGCGAAATCGGCACCCAGTTCAGCACGCTGACCAAGCGCGCCGACTGGACGCAGATGCTGAAGTACATCGTGCACAACGTCTCGCACGCCTACGGCAAAACCGCGACCTTCATGCCCAAGCCCATCGTTGGCGACAACGGTTCCGGCATGCACGTGCACATGTCGCTGTGGAAAGAGGGCAAGAACCTGTTCGCGGGCAACGGCTACGCCGGCCTGTCCGAGTTGGCTCTGTACTACATCGGTGGCGTCATCAAGCACGCCAAGGCGCTGAACGCGATCACCAACCCGTCGACCAACTCGTACAAGCGTCTGGTTCCGGGTTTTGAAGCGCCGGTGATGCTGGCCTACTCGGCACGCAACCGTTCGGCTTCGATCCGCATTCCGATCGCCGCCAGCGAAAAAGCGCGCCGCATCGAAACGCGTTTCCCCGATCCGATGGCCAACCCTTATCTGTGCTTTGCCGCGCTGATGATGGCGGGTCTGGACGGCATCCAGAACAAGATCCATCCCGGCGACCCGTCGGACAAGGACTTGTACGACCTGCCGCCGGAAGAAGACGCGAAGATTCCGAAGGTTTGCCACAGCCTGGAAATGGCGCTGGACGAGCTCGACAAGGATCGCGAGTTCCTGACGCGTGGCGGTGTGTTCACCAACGACATGATCGACGCTTACATCACGCTCAAGATGGAAGACGTCACCAAGTTCCGCATGACCACACACCCGGTCGAATTTGCAATGTATTACTCGCTGTAAGCCACGCGCAAACAGGAAAAAGGGCAGCCCAGGCTGCCCTTTTTTATGCCTGCCGACCCGCCGCGAAGCGTTCGGCTGCTTCAGAAAGTTCGGTTTAGTCCGTAATGATTTGGGTACGTTACACTGATCCCCATGCAAAAACTCCCTATCCTTTTTCTGTTTTCCCTGATTCTGGCTGCCCCCGCGCAGGCTGAAATCTACAAG
>JAJXUA010000180.1 GCA_021783275.1 Pseudomonadota bacterium | reverse complement strand
GCGGGTAGGGATTGGGATTGACATAGTATTTGTAGTTGCCAATGTTGTTGATCCCCAGCGACGCCGTCCACTGCTTGTCGACCTTGTAGACAACTTTGCCATCCACCACCGTATAGCTGCTGACCGCGCCGTACACGTTCGGATTCACATCGTTGTAGCGTCCCAGCGTGGTATTGAACAGCTGGTTATGTTGCCGCCCGCTGTAACGCGCCGCCATGCTAAACGACAACTGCTCGCTCGCGCGATATACCCCGACCACCGTTGCTCGCCAGTCCGGAATGCGCGGCTGATCGGTTCCTTCCAGGCCGGGGTTCTGGGTGTCTTTCTTGATCGTCGATTTGACGTAGGTGACGCTGCCCGTCAGGTCGAATCCGGCAATCCACAAATCGCTGACCTGCAGCGCGGTTTCGATCCCTGCAGTAAAAACCTGGTCAACGTTCTGGATGCTCGACACATTGGGCGACACCGTGAGGTCGGTCTGCGAAATCAGCGCATCGCGCTTGTCTTCCCAGAACAGCGAGGTGCGCCACATGCCGGTCGCGAGCGCCTGTTCGGCAGCCAGTTCGCCCGACAGCACAGACTCCGGTTTGAGATTCGGGTCGTTGGTCCGTTGCGTGCCCGCGCCGTAGTTGATCAACTGGAACATTTCCGCCACGGTCGGAAAACGCACGGCCTTGGCGAATGATCCGCGCAACAGCCAGTCTTCCGACGCCTGCCAGGACAGGAACAGTTTGGGCGAAAACGCGCTGGAGGTGCGGTCCGCATACACCACGTTCTTGGGGGTCGGCAGCGTATTGGCCGAACTGAAATTACTGCCGCCGTAGGCATCCCAATACTCGTAGCGTCCGCCTGCCACCAGCTTCCAGTCCGGGGCAAAGGCCCAGGCATCCTGCAGATAAACCGCATTGGTTTGCGTTTGGCCGCGTGAATTGGTGGTCAAGGCGCCCGCCGCTCCGCTCAGCCAGTCTGTCGTGCTGTTGGTGTCGGAAACCAGCTCGTAATGGTCGTAGTGGTAGCCCATGCTGACCTGGTGCGCACTGCTCATGTCGCCGCCCGGACGCCAATCGCCTTTGAGGTCGAGGGTTTGCCAGCCGGTTCCGTCGCCGTTGGTGATCGTCCCGCCGGGGCGAACCGCGCCCTGACTGGAATCGAAGCCGCTGGTCGGCGCGGCCTGTCGGGATATTTCCTGTTTCTGGTCATAGAGACTTCCGATCACTTCCCAATCCCAGACCCCGCCCGTATTCGACTTGAGCGACAGGCCGTGCAGCCAGTTTTCGCTGCTGCTCTGGCTGGGAACGGCGGAACTCACCGTGTAATCGACGCCGTCGATCCGGACAAAATTGAGCGGATTGGGTGAACTGACCGTGGTCGGGATGGTATTGAAAACCGTGTTGCCCAGCGCATCCCGCAAATAGCTGTCCACCCGCACATCGGAATCGTTTTGCCATATCCCCAGCGTGTAACTTGCACGCAATGTAGGAGAAAAATCGTACGCCAGCTTGAGCTTGCCGGTGTCCTGCACCGTGTGGTCCGCGCCCAAGGAGCTCACGATGATGCGGGGATTACCGGAAGTGTCGATGTCACGGTAAACCTTCGAACTGTCCACCACGGTGAAGCTGCCGACCGCCGCGGGGGCTCCGGATTTCTTGGTGGTATTGCCGAATGTCTGCGGCTGGCCGTGGTTGTCGAGATGGTCCCCGCTGATCCAGAACGACCAGTCGCCCACTTTGTTGCCCACCGATGCATAGCCATGCCATCCATTGAAGGTGTCGTCAGTGCCGTATTCCTTGAACTGTTGGCTGAAGCCATCGAGCGCCACATGCGCCTCGAAGCGTTCCGGCATGCGGGTAGTCATCAACACCACCCCGCCCATCGAATTGCCGGGATACAAAGCCGAGAACGGGCCATAAATGACGTCTACCCGCGAGATTTCTTCCGGCGACACCATCCCCCAGCGTGGCGGGGTGCTGAAACTGTTGTTCAGGTAATTGGACAGCAACAAACTGTCCGCATACACGATCGTCTGCGCGCTGGCGATCGAACTGTTCATCCGCATCGCCACAATTGCGTTGCGGTCGCCGATATAACGCTGGCGAACATGCACGCTGGGCAAATACTGGATGGTTTCCGCCGAGGTGACGGTATTGACGCTCTCCAGAATTTGCAGCGCCGTCACGCCTTCGGTGGTGGCTGGAAGGTTCGCCGGAACGGCCGGCTTGCTGGTCTGGATCACCATTTCATCCAGCGCGACCTCCCCGCCAGTGGACGGTTCGGCCGCTGTTGCCGGCAGCGCAGCCCAGCTCGCCAGCGCCAGCACGATGGGTTTCATTTTCATTTTTGTCTTCCTCCGTAACAATCAGCGCACGCTGCTTATTGATGCTGCTGCAGCCACGCCTTCAATTTCTGCTCGCTCAGCACCCCTACCACCGCCTCGCGCCGATGCTGCGCGTCGTATAAATAAGTGCGCGGCAATTCGCCGTGCCAGGTCGGGTCGATCGCTTGGCGCAAGCGTTCCGGGATGTCATCGTCAAACACCCAGCTTTCCGCCCTGGCCAGACCAAGGCGTTGTTGGGTTTGCTGGATCGCCACCGAGAACTCCGGCGTATCGGTTGCAACCAGTACCAGGGGCAATTTTTTGTGGGCTTTTGCGGTCTTGCCGAGCATGGTCAGCTCGGTGACGCAATGGCCGCACCAGTTGACCGACCACATACTGAGGATGAAGGGACGCCCGGCGTATTTCGCCTTGATGGTGGCGAGGCTGTTCGCGGTGAACGATAGGGGTTCGGCCGCGCAGACGGGCGCCCCCCATGCGGCGAGCAGTAGCGCGAGTCCGGCGAAGGCGGTTTTCATTTGCCGCTCCCGGATTCAACCGGCAGCACGCGCAGGCCTTCCGCGGCGGTATTCCACACCACCCACGCGCGCGTGCCGTCGATCAGCGGCAGCGGATAATCGGCGATGCCTGCCGCCTCGGCCAGACGCATCGGCGCGCGCCACGTTGCGCCGCCGTCGTCCGAACGCAGCGCGTACGCTACATAAACACTGCCGTTGAATTCACGCCAGGTGAGGATGACCAGATTGCCCGCTGCGGCAACGCCGGGATGCCCGGCTTGCGC
>JAJXUA010000179.1 GCA_021783275.1 Pseudomonadota bacterium | reverse complement strand
ACATTCGCCGCTATGCCGAAATCGTGCGCGAGCGCTCGGTGATGCGACGGCTCGCCGACGTGGCGACCGGGATCGCCGACACTGCCTACGCGCCCGCCGGACGCAGCGCCTCGCAACTCCTTGACGAGGCCGAAGCCAAGGTGTTCGAGATTGCCGAATCCGGCAGCCGGGGCCAGGCTGGGTTCACCGAAATCAAGCCGTTGCTGAAGGAAGTGGTGGAGCGCATCGATGAGCTCTATCACCGCGACAACGATTCCGGTGTCACCGGCGTGCCCACCGGCTTCCACGACCTCGACCAGAAAACTTCGGGCCTGCAGCCGGGTGACCTCATCATCGTCGCCGGGCGGCCGTCGATGGGCAAGACCGCCTTCTCGATCAACATCGCCGAAAACGTCGCGCTCGACACAGGTCTGCCGGTCGCGGTGTTCTCGATGGAAATGGGCGGTGCCCAGCTGGTGATGCGGATGATCGGTTCGGTCGGCAAGCTCGACCAGCATCGGCTGCGTACCGGCAAGCTGGGCGAGGACGACTGGCAGCGCCTCACCTACGCGCTCGGCAAGCTCAACGAGGCGCCGGTCTTCATCGACGAGTCGCCCGGGCTCAACGTGCTGGAACTGCGCGCCCGCGCGCGGCGGCTGATGCGCCAGTGCGGCAAGCTCGGACTTATCGTGATCGACTATTTGCAGCTGATGTCGGGCAGCGGCGGGGGCGAAAACCGGGCCACCGAAATTTCCGAAATATCGCGTGCGTTGAAGGGGCTGGCGAAGGAACTGCATGTACCGGTGATCGCGCTGTCGCAGTTGAACCGCAGTCTGGAGCAGCGCCCCAACAAGCGCCCGGTGATGTCCGACCTGCGCGAATCGGGCGCCATCGAACAGGATGCCGACGTCATCCTGTTCATCTACCGCGACGAGGTCTACAACCCCGATACGCAGGACAAGGGCACGGCCGAAATCATCATCAGCAAGCAGCGTAACGGTCCGATCGGCACGGTGCGGCTGGCCTTCCTCGGCGAATACACGCGCTTCGAGACGCTGGCGCAGCCGGGCTCCTATTAATAAGCCCTGATGTGCCCCAAATTCACCTGCCCTCGCTTGATTCTTGTCCGCCATGAAAGATTTTGTTCAGTCGGGCGTATGAATCACTACGCCGCTCCTTCTCAAAACTTCCCTGACAGCCAAGACTCGGCGCGATCATCAGGCGAATTTGGGGCACATCAGGGCTGACTATGCGGCCCATCCAGGCGCGGATTTCGATCGGTGCGATGGCGCACAACCTGCGTGTGGCGCGCAGTCATGCAGGCACGGCGCACGCGTTTGCGGTCGTCAAGGCCAACGCCTACGGACACGGGCTGTCGCGTGCGCGCCGCGCGCTGGCGGCGGCCGACGGTTTTGCGGTGCTGACACTTGAAGAAGCCGCCAATCTGCGGCAGATGGGCGTGGAGCAGCCCATTCTGCTGCTCGAGGGGCTCTTCGGCGCGGATGAAATCGCCACCTGCGTCGAACTCGATTTGTGGCCGGTGCTGCATCACGCCACGCATCTCGACTGGCTGCAGCAGCAAGCGCCCGCGCGACCCATTCAAGTTTTTCTGAAATTCGACAGCGGCATGCATCGGCTGGGATTTCCGCTTGCTGATCATGCCGCCATCGTCGCACGGACGCGAAGCCTTCCCGGGGTGGCCGGCATCACCCTGATGACCCACTTTGCCCAAGCGGACGAGGCCGTCGGAATTGACTGGCAGCTGCAGCCGTTTCTGCACGAAATGGCCGGCCACGACCTGCCGTGGAGCAGCGCCAATTCGGCGGCGCTGCTGCGCTACCCTGAGGCGCAGGGGGCGTGGGTACGGCCGGGGCTGATGCTGTATGGCGCTTCGCCGTTTGCCGACGTGTCGGCCGAGCAGCTGGATTTGCGTCCGGCGATGACGCTGCAATCTGAAATCATCAGTGTGCAGGCCTTGCAAGCGGGCGAGGGGGTGGGATACGGTCAGATGTTTCGTGCCGAACATGCGATGCGGGTGGGCGTGGTCGCCTGCGGCTACGCGGATGGCTATCCGCGGCACGCGCTGACGGGCACGCCGGTTCTGGTCAATGGTCGCGTCAGCCGGACCCTGGGGCGAGTGTCAATGGACATGCTGTGCGTGGATTTGAGCGAGTGCGCCGATGCAGGCGTGGGCACCCCCGTGGTGCTGTGGGGGGAGGGCCTACCGGTGGATGCGGTGGCAGCGGCCGCCGGCACCAGCAGCTATGAACTGCTGTGTGCCTTGGCAGCACGTGTCCCGGTTGAAGAAACCGACTAGCGCGCCCCTAGTGCGTGGTGCCGAACGACGGGTCGCGTGTGCCCGGCGGCATCGGCAGTCCGGCGTAGCGACTGGCTTGGGCGATGGGCCCCAGCGGGAACAGGTTGTAAAGAAACTTGTGTCCGCCCAGTCCAGCAAATTCCTCTTCCAGCGAACTGACCAGCATGCGCGCGTTGATCGTGCCGCCGTGATCGGCATAGCAGTCGCGCAGGTAGCGAATGATGGCCAGATGGTCATCCGTCAATTCCAGACCGTCCCGCCGCGCCATCTCGATGGCCTGTTCTTCCGTCCACGGTTCCAGTTCGATGAGATGGCCCCGCGTAGAGGGGCCCGCATGTTCCTGCGCCACCATTTTGTTGATGTCCAGCATGATCGTCTCCTTGAGTAGGTAGGATGACTTTTTTATAGGATGCGCACGCAGAAAACCAACCTGTCCCGTCTCTTTACGCAGACCCTGAAAAGGTGCGGTCAACTGGCGGCATGCCCTCTCGGGTCTCAAGCCGGGCGGCGCCCAGTAGAGGAGGCTCAACTGCGCGGATCGGTCGATCCGGGCGGCCCACTGCCGGTGAGGGAGAAACACTCCAGGTGCCGTTCGCCCTGGATGAAATCCGTGCAATTAAAGGTCTGAACTGCCGTTTTCAAGGTCGAGGCAAATGCCGTGAAGTCGGCAATGCCCTCATAAACCTCCATCCACGTTTCTGGATCGTCACAGCGGCTCATCCGCCGCGGTGGCTGGCCGCAATGCCCTGCCATCACGCTCAGCAAAGCGTCAATCCGGTCGGCTGCCAGTGCAGCCTGCGCGGGGTCGATGCGGTAATAAAC
>JAJXUA010000178.1 GCA_021783275.1 Pseudomonadota bacterium | reverse complement strand
CTGTTCATGCGGTACGCGGACGCGGCTATCGTGTGCCCGCAGCCATCGAATGGCTGGATAGTGACACTGTGGCAGCGCATTTGGGCGACCTGGGCGCACAGGGGGTGATTCGGGTTCTGGACACGGTCGATTCGACCAATGCCGCCCTGATGTCCGCCGCGCTTGCCGGTGCCTGCGACGGGACGGTTTTTTGTGCCGAGTATCAGTCGGCTGGCAAGGGGCGGCGCGGGCGGCCATGGCATGGTGTATTGGGCGGCAGTCTGACGTTTTCGATATTGGCGCGATTTGAGCACGGGCTACAGTCCATGGCAGGTCTGAGTCTGGCCGTGGGATTGGCCATTGCGCGGGCAATCAATCGGCATAGCCGCTACCCGGCACGCTTGAAATGGCCGAACGATGTATTGGTTGACCACCGTAAATTGGCCGGCATCCTGGTGGAAGTGCAAGGCGATATGCACGGTGCAGCATTGGCCGTGGTGGGAGTGGGCTTGAATGTGTCGCTCAATGCTGCGCAGCGGGATGCGATAGACCAGGCCGTGATCGATCTCGATGAAATGGGCGTGACGGTGGGACGCAATCAATTGCTGGCCGATTGCCTGCGAGAATTGCACAGCGTGCTCAGCCTTTTTCGCCATGGCGGGTTTGCGGCGCTGCGTGCCGAATGGATGGCGCTGGATGCCTATGCCGGAAAACAGGTGATGCTGTCGCTACCCGGTGCAACGGCTGCCCGAGGCACGGCCTCCGGCGTGGATGACACGGGGGCCCTGCTGCTGCGTGATGCGCGACAGACACTGCATACCTACAGTGGAGGCGAAATCAGCCTGCGACTGGATGGGGTGCGATGAGCAATCCGCGCTTATTGCTGGATGCGGGCAATGCGCGTCTCAAATGGGCCGTGGTCGATGACCAGAGATGGCTGGCGCAGGGCGTCGCGGAATATTCGGATCTGACTGAGCTGGCGAAATGGCTGGAACCTGTCACTCATGCCTGCATGGCGAGCGTCGCGCGCGACGCTGATGAAAAACAGCTTGCCGACATGCTGGCGTCGCGGAATATCGTTCTGCAGCGACTGGCCGCTGCGCCGCAGTTTGCCGATGTGCGGAATTGCTATCAAGACCCCGCCCGGCTGGGCGTGGATCGCTGGATGGCTTTGATTGCCGCACGTGAACGTACGCAGACTGCGGTCCTGGTAGTCTCGGCCGGCACCGCGATGACGGTCGATGCCCTGTCGGCCCAAGGCGATTTTCTGGGGGGCTTGATCGTGCCGGGATTGCGGCTCATGCGGCAGGCTTTGCAGCAGGGTACCGCCGGTGTGGGTGAAGTGGGCGCAGCGGCACTGGAACCCTTCCCCGTGAGCACGGCCACTGCAGTAGCAAGCGGCACGCTGCTGGCCCTGTGCGGGGCGATACGCCTGCAGCATGCACGGCTTGCCGCCCGGGCAGGAGACGTGCCCGCATGCCTGATTACTGGTGGGGATGCGGCCGCATTGCTGCCCGCACTTGACCTGACGGCCGAGTTCGTCCCCACCCTGATACTCGAAGGAATCGAACGCGTGACCCGGGAGCACGACACATCATGAAATTGATCACAGGCTTGTTATTGCTGGCGAACCTACTTGTTGCTGGATGGTTCGTCGGCCAGACTTACTGGCCCCGAACTGTTTCCGGGCAGATGGCGCCCATCCATGTCGATCGGCTCAGTCTGCGCAGCCAGAGCGCCTTGCCGGGGGGCGCATCCGCGCAGGCTTCGGGCGCGGCTTCCGCTGCCCTGTGCATGGAATGGCGCGGACTGAAACCCGATGAACTGGTGGCGGCGCGTGAACAACTGAAAAAACTGGTTGGCGAGCGCGTCATGTCGTTTACCGAGGTGCCGCTGGAAACCCGCTACTGGGTTATTTTTCCGCCCTTGCCGAGCGCAGAATCTGCCGCTGCAAAATTGAGTGAGCTGACCGCTGCGGGATTGCAGGACACCTTTCTCATCAAAGAAGGCATCTGGCGCAACGCCATTTCACTGGGACTGTTTACCGATGCAGCCAGTGCGGCGCGGCGGGTGCGTGAAGTCGAAGACCGGGGGGTGCTGGGAACGCGCGTTGAAATACAGGCTCAGCCGGGCAGCGGCTATTATTTTCTGGTGCGCAGCGAAGACCCTGACGCGCTGAAAAACCTGGGCGATATCCGGCAGACCTATCCGAACAGCCGGCAATCGCGGGTGGCGTGTCCGACCTGATCAGCGCAGCAGATAGTTCAGCACGATGCCAGCGAACACCGCGGCCCCCAGCCAGGTGTTGTGCAGAAAAGCCCGGAAGCAGGCAGACGGATCGCGGTGACGGATCAGCTTCAGGTGGTAGAGCGCGATCCCGGCAGCGACCACCAGTCCGGCGTAATACGGCCAGTCCATGTGGCGCTGCGCCCCGACCCAGGCCAGAATCGCGAGCGCGGCGGCGTAGCACAGCGCAATCGCGGCGAGATCGAATCGTCCAAAGCTGATGGCGGAAGTCCGGATACCGATTTTTAGATCGTCTTCGCGATCCATCATCGCGTACTCGGTATCGTAAGCAATCGCCCAGAACACATTGGCCAGCAGGAGTAGCCAGGCTTCGAGCGGGACCGACCCCCACAGCGCGGCGTAACTCATGGGAATGCCAAAACCGAATGCGACGCCGAGATACGCTTGCGGCAACGCGAAAAAGCGCTTGGTGAACGGATAGCTGATCGCCAGAAACAGCGCCACGCCGGATAGTTTCAGCACCAGCGCATCCAGCGGCAGGATCATTAAAAAAGCCAGCACGGCCAGCCCGGCTGACAGCAGCAGCGCTTCGCGGGGTGAGACCTGGCCCGTGGCCAGGGGCCGTGCGCGGGTACGAGCGACATGCGGATCAATGTCACGGTCGGCATAATCGTTGATGACACAGCCTGCCGAGCGCATCAGCACCACGCCCATGATGAAAATCCACAGGATCAGCATGTCCGGTCGTCCATGGCTGGCGAGCCACTGCGCCCAGAGGGTAGGCCACAACAGCAGCAGGATGCCGATGGGCTTGTCGAGCCGCATCAGTTTTTCGTAGAGCGACAGGCGTTCGGTCAGCTTCATGGCGCAACGATAGCAGGCAGAAAAACCTCCG
>JAJXUA010000177.1 GCA_021783275.1 Pseudomonadota bacterium | reverse complement strand
TCGCCAGCCTTGCGCCGAGGCGGTGTCGATGGCGCTGGATAGTGCGGGCGCATCGTCCGGGTTCTGCTGGATGAGCAGGCTGGCGGCGAGCAGGCGGGACAGCGGGTCGGTCATCGCGGCGAGCTGCGCACTCCGCTGGCCGGGCTCTGCCCCCAGCAGCCGGGCGTAGTGCGCGGGCAAGTGCGCGGGGTTCAGGGTCTGCCATTGCAGGGTGATCCACTGGTAATACGCCAGGTCGTCATTGCGTGCCCCGGCTTCGACCAGGACACGGTAATCGTCGCAGCTATCCTGGATCAGCATGGCGCGCCGGGTGGCACAGCGCACCAGCCACAGTCGCGCGGTTTCCTCGAGTTGACCTGCACCGCCGGTGGCGGCCAGCGCCTGCTGGAAATAACGTTCAGCCAGGGTGTTTTCGCCGAGCAGCGCGTGTTTCTGGTAGCGCGTGATCAAGTCGGCGGCATCGGTTTTCCAGTCGGGCGGAGGGGGGCCGCCGCTGCCGCAGGCAGCGAGCAGGAATACGCAGGCACAGGCGAGCAGCGTCTTCATGGCAGCTTCACCTCGGGGTCGCGTGCAAACGGCCACTTCTTGTTGATTTCGTTGACCAGGCTGTTGGCCTTGCGCACGGCGTCGTCTATCTCGGCGCGCAGTTGCGCAATATCCTGGGTGCCGTCCTTGACGTTGGCAGAAATATCGACGGCGTTGGCCATCAGCTGATCGGCTTTTTTCAGGCTCGACTGCGCGTCTTTCAGCATCAGTTGGACCTGTGCCAAGGCGTCGCGGGTGTTCTCGGCCAGCCCGTCCCTGGCAAACAGCCAGCCATCGGTTTTCAGGGCGATGCCATCCAGTTTGGCGATGAGATCACGGGTGCTGTCGAGGGCATCGGTAACGCTGCGGGCTTTTTCCGGGCTGCCCAGCACGCTTTCGAGCATGCCGTATTCACCGGTCATGCGCCCGGTCACGGTTTGCACATTGGCCAGTGTCGTGTTGATTTCCCCACCCTTGCGCGTCAGGTGTTCGACATTAGCGAGGATGGCCTTGACGCGTTCGACCAGCACCGGCAGCTCCTTGCTGATGTCGGAGGTCTGCAACAGCATGGTGGCGTTATCCGGCAGCACGGGCGCACTCAGGTCGGGCGTGTCGATGCGGATTTTCGCGCCGCCGACCAGCGGCTTGTCGAGAGTGAAAGTGCTGGTTTGGCGCAACCATTTTGCATTGCGTGACAGCAGCTCGGTGTAAATGACGATGCCGCCGGCATCGTCGAGTTCCAGCGACGCCACGGTGCCGATTTCGATGCCGGAAAACACCAGCGGTACGCCAGGCGCGACACCATCTGCGCTGGCGGCGGCCAGTTGCAGGCGATGCGTGGGTTCGAAAAATCCGCGTGCGTGCAGCAGATAAATGATGAAGGCCAGCGCCAGCACAAGCGACGCCACCGCGAACAGGCCAACCTTGAAATGCAGGGGATTTGATTTGACTGTGTTCATTGCGGATAGAGCGTCTGGTTCCAGCTGAAGTCGAAAATTTCCCACGTTCCGTCCAGGCTGTCATGGGCGGCGAGCTGGCGGATGAACAGCGGGTAGGGCACATCGTAAAGCATGGCACCCGGACGGTCGATCACCAGACGCGGGCGCTTGAGCATCAGCGCGCGCGCCAGCTGTACCACGAAGCGTTGCGCCGGGGTCATGTCGGCATCACGCAGCGCGGCTATATCCGGATGTCCCAGTTGCTCGAGCATGGCCTGCGCCTGCTGCATGGCGGCTTGCGCGCTGTGATGGCGCTGGTAAAGCGGAATCAGCGCAATGTTGTCGAGCGCGGACAGGTTGGCGCGCAGCGGCAGTTCCTGCGCCACGCGCGCCACGTCGTCGGGCAGGCTGTTCACGGACGCCAGCAATTCGCTCCGGTCGGCAAACAGTGTCAGATGTATTTGAGCGCTAATGACACCACCTCGATCGTGACGATTGCAAAAAACACCCGCATCATGCCGCGCAGTACGGATACCGGCACCATGAACAGCTTCTTCGGCGTTTCGAGTCCTGCAGTCACGGGAATCAGCGTGACGGCCAGACCGAACAGCGCGCTTTTGATGAGATGGCCGGCGACAATCGGGAAGCTGAAAATTTTGGCCAGCGTCTGGGTATACGCAGCAAAGCCCGCCATCGACAAACCGTAGATGGCCAGATAACCCAGCAGCAGGGCCAGCAATCCTGCCAGCGCCGCCAGACATACGACCGAAATCACACCGCCGATCAGGCGCGGCAGGAATTCGAATTGCATGGGTGGAACCTTGCAGTGCGCCAATGCATCCAACTCATTGTTGACCCGCATCAGCGCCACTTCGGTATTGATGGCACTGCCCGAACGCAAGGCAATGAATAGTGCAGTCAGAAAAGGCAGCAGTTCCAGCACCAGCACACGGATGGTCATTTCACTGGCAAACTCGGTGAGACCAAAGTCACGCGCGGTGGATAGGATGATCGTGATCATGAGCCAGGAAATGATCAGCGCGTAGCCGAGAAAAACCGGCAGGATCTGCACTGCGGTGAAATACACCTGCTTGACCACCACGTCGAAAGTGGCGCGGTTCCAGGTACTGCGGTCCAGCAGCAGCAATGTGGCCTGAACCAGAAAGGAAAACATGCCGTAACCGACAGCGAACCACCCGGTGACTTTGGCGCCGAGCGATTCAATGGATGCAGCAAGGTAGTTCATGTGGGGTATCTTAACGCCAAGGCCGGGCGCTGCGCACGCGCGACCGGCAATCAGCTTGCACTGTAGCGCGGCAGGCCATACAGTTTTGCAATCCGGCCGTTTTGTAATTTCATCGTTTCAGACATAAGGAGAAGACTGCAATGAAAAACGCATGGGTTCCTGCCATGGCGCTGGCAATGGCAGTAAGCGCGACATCGGCGCTGGCCGCATCGGGTACCGTCCTGCGCAGCGAAAAACTCTATCTCCAGCCCAGTGCGGCTTCGGCGGTGGCGGGTAGCGCCGCAAAAGGCGCAAACGTCAACGTGTTGGCCAGGCAGGGGGGATGGCTCAAGGTCAGCGCCGGAAAATCGACGGGCTGGATACGTTTGCTTTCAGTGCGAATGGGGGCGGGCGGGCTGGGCGGGAGCGGTCTGGG
>JAJXUA010000176.1 GCA_021783275.1 Pseudomonadota bacterium | reverse complement strand
CACCCAGATCTCGGTTTCCGGGTCGGGCCAGTTCTTCGGCACCAGATACGGGTTGCCGGAATCGATGTTGTTCGACCCCAGCAGGTGGCCGGCATAAAACTCTGCGCCCGTGCGGATATCGAGAATCACGGCCTTGCTCTTTTTCGCCTGAACGTCCACCCACTTCTTGTAAAGATCGTCAACGGAAGCGACGCGGTCCTTAGGTATGAGTGCGGACAGTTCCGCAAAAACCTTCTTCTCTTCGTCCGCAGGTGCCGCGAGGGTCATTGTGGGGACAAGCAGGGCAGCGGCAACGGCGAGACGCGACAACAATCTGGTGTTCATTTTTATTCCTAATCAAGTCAAGACATAAAAATAGGTGCCCGCATTCCGGCGAACGTTCGTTGCGCTTGCGCAGGTCGTGAACAGGCTTACTTCTTCTTTGCCTCAGCCGGTTTCGCCGCAGGCTCGACACTCAGCGCAATCGCTTCCGTGTAGGTCACCTCGATCAGGTCGCCTTTCTTGACGACCTTGAACTGATCGGGGTTCTGCACGTTGAGCGTCGTTTCGTTGCCTTTGGGACCCTTGACCCTGATCGTGCTGGCCTTCGGGTCGACGGCGACGACCTTGACCAGCGCAGAGACCTGGCGCGCACCGGCAACGGCAGGCCGTTCGCCGGGTTTGGCCCGCGCGGCGTCCTTGCGTACGGTCACGGCGTCACTGGCGGCCGTTCCGGGTTTCTGCAGTTCGAGCGTCAGCGCCTCGATATAGCGGGTAATCACCCTGTCGCCCAGCTTGATCTGGTCGAAGTTTTTCACCTCGTCGCTGGCGACAAGGTCAACGACTTCGCCCTTCGGCCCTTTCAGCGTCAGCGTGCGGGTCGCCTTTTCGATGCCGATGACCTCGGCAGAGACTTGTACCGTCTGCATGAGCGCCGCCTTGCCCGGCTCGCTGACGAGCACGGCGTCGCCTGTCGCAGCAGGCTTCTGTGCTATGGCGGCCGGAGACAGCGTCGCTGCGATCAGGGCGAGGGCGATGATCTGGCGGGTTGGGGTGAAATTTTTATGCATGAGATTTCTCCTTGGAATAATGCGTCCGGGCAATCCGGAATGAGGCAGGCGTTGCTGCAGGTTTACTTGACGGTGTAGCCGCGGCCTTCAAAGCATGCCGCACGTGCCTTGGCAAAGGCTTGCTGCTGCTGTTGCGTGTTGGCCTGCTGTTGCTGCTGCGCCTGGCCGGCCGCAGCGGCGTTCTGCCGGCGGCTCTGGCCGCGCGCAGCGACGGCACCCACTGCCGCGCCGGTACCCGCGTCGTCGCTGACAATTTCGCCGACCACCGCGCCGCGTGCCGCACCGCGCAGCCCGGCACCCGGTGCCGTGCCGGTGGCTGTGGTGGGGGGCGCTGCCGCCGGTGCGGGGGCAGGGGGGTTGGCCGGATCGAACCCGGACTGCTGGACGGCCCAGGTATGGCAGGCGGATTCGTCGTTCTGCTGCTGTTGTGGCGTCTGCCCCTTGGCGGGATAAACATACTGCTGGGCGCCAGCCTCGCCGATCATCGCAGCGGCCAGTACAAGCATTGAAAGGGTGCGTTGTTTCATACGGTTTTCTCCTCTCTGGATCATCGGGTTTGCGCTCAGAATTCGACATCCTGCAGCGGCTTGCCGCTGCTCATGTCGTAAGCCAGCTAACGGTAAGCTAGACCCACATCGCCCCAATTGGAATGGATTTGTGCCTGACGTCAGCCCTGAATATGGCTGACATTAGCATCCTGAATGCCGGTTCCACTGGACATGTTCAGACAACAAATGGACATTTTCGGACAGGGCTGCTTATGATGCTGATCATGACCCGTCAACCAGCAAACAGGCGCCATGACACGTAACAGTACCGACCCTTCCTCCCCGGAAACTGCGCTGCGTATCGGCGCGACCATGGCGCTTCCGGCGATTCTCCGCGACCTGGGTGCGGACCCGGCCAGGATGCTGGCCGAAGTGAGTCTGGATGCCCATCTGTTCGACAACCCCGACAACCGGATTGCCTACGTGGCTCGCAGCCGTCTGATCGCGCATTGCGTGGCCAGAACCGGTTGCGGGCATCTGGGGCTTCTGATCGGCCAGCAAAATGATTTGCAATCTCTGGGGCTGATTGGCCTGCTGGCGAAATACTCGCCCGATGTGCGAACGGCCTTGCGCAGTGTCGTGAATTTCCTGCATCTTCACGTCCGTGGCGCGACGACGCATCTGGAGACGAGCCCCGACTCGGCAAATCTGAGCTATGAAATTTATCAGCCAGGTGCCGAGGCTACCGATCAGATCGGGGACGGAGCACTCGCCACCATCTACAACATGATGCGCAGTTTGTGCGGACCAGGGTGGAAGCCCACCGAGGTCCGGTTTGCCCACCGCGAGCCGGATGATGCCCTGCCGTTCCGTAATTTCTTCCGGGCCCCGCTGGTTTTCAATGCGGAAAAGAATGCGGTGGTGTTCGCGGCCGACTGGCTGAACCATCGCTTGCCCGCAGCCGATCCCGAGTTGCACGGTTTGCTGCTGAAGCAGGTTGACGCGCTGGAGGCCCGATACGGCGACGACTTGCCGGGGCAGGTGCGGGCTGTGTTGAGAACCGCGCTGCTGACGGGGTATGCAAGCGCCGATCAGATCGCCGCGCTCTTCTCGATACACAGCCGTACCCTGAATCGTCGCCTGCATGCATTCGGCACGAACTTTCAGAGTCTTGTGGATGAGAGCCGCTTCGAAATCGCGCGGCAGATGCTCGAAGACTCGCGGATGGATATCAGCCAGATCGCCCTGACGCTCGACTACGCCGACGCGAGTGCCTTCACGCGTGCATTCCGGCGCTGGAGCGGCGCCACGCCGGCTCAATGGCGGGTGAATCGAAACGCAGCGAGCCAGCGCAACACGTAAATTTCTTCACCCACCGCGCAGCGGATTGCTGCGTCAACCCGCGGTCGACAAATCCGGCATCAGGTAAAACATCAAGGCGATGATGGCGTAGACCGTGATGAGCTGGACGCCCTTGTACCAGTTGGAGCGCCCGTCGCTGACCACCATGCTGCCGATCAGGACGGCGATGAACAGCGCGCCGACCTCGGCTCGCCCGAAGGCCAGATCGAGCGGCCGCGGCGCCACGAAGTAGCTGGCCAGCACCAGCACCGGCGCAACAA
>JAJXUA010000175.1 GCA_021783275.1 Pseudomonadota bacterium | reverse complement strand
TCGCATCGCTTTGCCAACAAGCACCACGCGCTGTTCCTCGGCCGCGGCGTGCATTACCCGGTCGCCCTCGAAGGCGCACTGAAGCTCAAGGAAATCTCCTACATCCACGCCGAAGCCTATCCCGCCGGCGAGCTCAAGCACGGTCCACTGGCGCTGGTGGACGAGGACATGCCGGTCGTCACCATCGCCCCCAACGACCAGCTGATCGAAAAGCTCAAATCCAACCTGCAGGAAGTACGCGCACGCGGCGGCGAACTGTACGTCTTCGCCGACGGCGACGTGCATCTGGAAGAGTCGCCCTTCGTCCACGTCATCAAGCTGCCCGGCGGCCACAACGGTGCGCTGTCGCCCATCCTCCACACCATCCCGCTGCAGCTGCTGTCGTATCACGCTGCACTGCAAAAGGGCACGGATGTGGACAAACCGCGCAATCTGGCGAAGTCCGTCACCGTCGAATAACAGCGTCGGGATTTTTTACACGCAGCGGCGTCCCGCGCCGCATTCCGCGTGAGCCGTGCCTTGCAGCACGTTGATTTTCCGCCAAAAATCAATCTCTGGCACGGCAGTTGCTTTTTCCTGAAAGATGGCCGCGTTTCAGCCTGAGGGCCCGGAACGCGCGACATCATCTAACAACAATTCACTTCAGGAAGAACAAAAATGCGCGTGACTCGAACCCTGCAAACTGCGGTGCTGGCCTCCTTGTGTGCTTTTTCGGCGTTGCCTGTTCAGGCCGCCACCACAGTTATCGATTTCAATTCCCTGGAAACGGTGACCACGAATCCCACTGTCGTCGTTCCCTCGACCTACATTGAAGACGGCTTTAAATTGACCACCAGTTCCGGCTCACCCTATACGGGTTATGCGGGCGGTACGATCTACGCCCTCACGTCCAGTCATGGCCAATGGATGGGCTCCCCCGCCGTGTATTCTGGGGTGATCACCAACTACGGCAGCGCCTTTGTGCTGGAGCGTGAAGACGGCGGCGTGTTCGACCTCCTCAGCATGGATGTGGGTCTGCTTAACAACTATCCCCATTTCGATGTGTACGGCTACTACCCCGAAGGCGGCTATTTCCACAAATACACCCCGCTGACCTACACCTACGCCACCCTGCAAACCCTCACCTTTGGTGATGAATTCAAGGGCGTGAACAAGCTGGTGTTCAGCTCCGTGTATGCCCAGGTGGACAACATCAATTTGAGTGTGGCAACCGTCCCCGAACCCGAAACCTGGGCCATGCTGCTGGCTGGGCTGGGACTGGTCGGATTCTCGGCACGGCGTCGTATTTGCTGACCGTATTCACGCCCGATGACGCGGCGGCCTGCGGGTCGCCGTTTTTCATGCGCCAAGCCCATGCTAATTTGGCGATGTTCGCCTGAAGGCTGCCCCAAAAAAACCTGGCACTGAACTTGCTCTACCCCGTGTATCGCCACCGCATCGAGTGGCCTGTTACTTACTGGAGCGATCATGAAACACACCCTGCTTTCCTTCATTTTTTCTACCGCGATGGCGGCCTCTGCCAGCGCAGGCGCAACCGTCCTGTTCAACGACAATTTCGATGGCGAAGCCCTGGCGCTGAATGCATCGCTGTCGAACTGGGATGTAAGCGGTGGCACGATCGACGTGATCGGCAGCGGGTTTTTCGACTTTTATCCTGGCAACGGCCATTATCTGGACTTGGACGGCACCACGGGTAATGCCGGCAAGATCACCACCAATACCCTGTTTTCACTGACGCCAGGCATGACGTACCAGCTTGATTTTGATCTTGGCGGCTCCACGCGCGGCGAGACGAATAGCGTCGTCGTCTCGCTGGGCAGCTATAGCGAGACCTTCACGCTGGCGTCCGGCGCCGGCCTGCAACACGTCACGCGCGCCATCACGGTTCTGGGCAGCATGTCCTCCAGCCTGTCGTTCGACCACGCAGGCGGCGACAACCTGGGCCTGATCCTGGACAACGTCAATGTCAGCGCTGTTCCCGAGCCCAGCACCTACGCCTTGCTGTTGGCCGGCCTGGGTTTGATCGGTTTTAGCGTGCGCCGCCGCACTTCCCGCTAATCGCTTGCTTTCGAACACGCGGACGGCGGCCAGATGGCCGCCGTTTTTGATGGGGGAATGCATTCCGCGATCGCCCGGCAACTTGGCGCGCGTGTTGAGAAATCAACGAACTTGACGAGGCGGCTCAGTGCCGCGCCGTGTTGGGTGAAGCGGCTCAGTGCCGCGCCGGCTGGATGAAGCGGCTCAGTGCCGCTTTCTATCTTCCTTCAGCGCCAGGGTGGCGACCTGGACGCGGTTCTTCAAACCCAGTTTTTCCATGATGTTGCGCAGGTGGTTGCGCACGGTGTTTTCCGACAGGGTGAGCTTGTAGGCGATGACTTTGTTGGAGAGGCCTTCTTTCACGTAATTGACGATCTCCATTTCGCGCGCGGTCAGCGCAGCCAGCGCGCTGGCGTTGAGTTCGCCGCGCGCCATTTTCTGCATGATGGCGAGCGGAAAGCTGCTTTGTCCTTCGCATACGCTGCGGATGGCGGCGAGCACGCGGTCCGGCTCGCTGGACTTGACGACGTAGCCGTCGACGCCGGAAGAAATGGCTTCGGATATTTCTTCGTCGGAATCGGCGATGGTGAGCATGATGACCTTGATGCCGAGGTCGCGCAGTTCCGATACCAGGTCGAGGCCGTCGGCATCCGGCAGCGAGCGGTCGAGCAGAGCGACGTCGGCGCGATTGCCAGTCTCCAGCCAGGCGCGCAACTCGGCGGCATCGGCGAGCTGCGCGGTCAGCTTGAGATCGGGCTCCTGCTGGATGTAGCCGGCAACGCCCATGCGCAGCAGCGGGTGGTCGTCGATCAGGATGATATTCAGGGGAGCGGGCATGTTTTCTCCGTGCGTATTGTTATGGCGCATTCAGGTGGGCAGGCCGCGCGGCTTGCGCGGCGCTTTCTCGAATATCGCATCATAGACCCGAACCGGCAGCCATTTCAGCACTTGCGCCACGACAGCCATCTGCCAGGGGATCACGCGATGGGCGCTGCGGCGAGCAATACAGCGGGCAACTTTTTCGGCGGCCGTCGCGGCGCTCATTTTGAACGGCATGGGATACGGGTTGACCGCGGTCATCGGGGTAGCGATGTAGCCGGGTGAGACGGTGACCACGGCAATGCCA
>JAJXUA010000174.1 GCA_021783275.1 Pseudomonadota bacterium | reverse complement strand
GCCTGTTAGCGCGCATGGAAACCGTGCTGTCCGAACTCGTATGCGCCTGCCACTCGCGGCACGGGAATGTTTCGTGCCCGCTGATTGCGTCGTTACAGGGCGGAGCAAGTCTGGCGGGGTCGGCTTTGCCTTAGCGTGCTTTATTTTCCGTTTTGGAAGCCGAGTCCTTCATGACGACGTCACGCCTGTCCGGCATGGCCGCATCACCGACCGGATAGGCAGCGCAGCTTGGCGCACGCCGCACGCCCGTCAACCCCCGGCCCGCGCCGGCTTCGCCCGTGTTAGGGGTGTGACGGCCGCGCTTTGCGCGTGCGCCCGGATCGCAGCGCTCCGATCGGGAGCGTCCATTCAAGGCGTTGCGATCATGAACCTCATCACCGAAACGCTACGTGCACAGTTGCTGGCCAACGGCCGGCAGTCCCTTGACAATGACGACTTCGACCCACCACCCGTGGTCAAGCTGTTCACGCCCGATGCCGGTGCGACCTGGCTGCTCACCGAGATCGGCCCGCATGACCACGACCATGCTTTCGGGCTGTGCGATTTGGGCCAGGGTTTTCCGGAACTGGGCTATGTGAGTCTGGCCGAGCTGCAATCCGTGCGTGGCCGACTTGGCCTTCCAGTCGAGAGGGACCTGCACTTCATTGCGACGAAAGCGATCAGTGCCTATGCGCGCGAAGCGCGGCTGGCGGGACGCATCATGACGTAGCCGTCACGCGGGCGCGGGCGCTGCCGCTGGGCAGCGCCTTTTATTTTATTCGCTTATTTGCCCTTCAGGGCCTGGATAGCGGCCAGCTCGCGCCGCACGCGCTCGATGACTTCGCTCACACCCTTGTTGTCGCCGCCATAGGCCAGCGTCAGCAACGTGAGCGGATGCACGTCCATGACCTCGCACAGTTCGGCGACCTTGCTCAGGGTCGGACTTTTCAGGCCGCGTTCGAGCGAACTCATGTAAGTTCGGCTCGACACGTCCGAGAAAGCTTCCTGGCTGAGGCCACGGGCTTTTCTGACTGTCTTGAGCGCCGCAGGGAATGTATTCTTCGGTGACATCAAGTCGTTTCGTGTAAAACGACGATGACATCCGATAGAACCCTATAGGACTACAATCTATAGTGTTCATTTGTAGCATTCCCTGCGTAAACTTGCGTCGGGTGTGTCTATGCTGAAACCGCTTTTACTGAAATCATGGCTTCCGTACTTACGTATTCGTCGATTCGACCCTCCACGGATTCGGTGAAATCCGCTTTGGCGCTTGGGCGCAAAAGTGCACATGCACAGACTCGCTTTGGCGCATCAGCACGTTTGCACAATACCGGCACGGTGCTGATCGTGACCGTTTCCGAACAGCGACCATGAAACCCCTCATCACCGACGCCCAGCGCGTCCAGTTGCTGGAAAACGGGGCTGCCGCTGCGTGCGGCGAGCAGTGCGACCCGTTGCCGGTCGTCAAGCTGTTCACCCTGGACGCGCACGCGACCTGGTTGTTGACCGAACTCGATCCCGACGACGGTGACACTGCCTTCGGCCTGATCGACCTCGGCATGGGCACGCCGCAACTCGGCCACGTGCGCTTGTCCGTCCTGGAAGGCATTCGCGGGCCGCGGAACCTGGCCGTTGTATGTGATCTGCATTTCACGCCCAAGCACCGTCTATCCGAGTATGTCCGGATGGCTGAGGCTGACGGATCAATCAACGATTGATCGATCCCTTGCTAGCCGCTGCTGGGTCACTCCGTTCGATGCCGCAACGGTTCACATTACGACTTCCTGGCGCCGGATCCAGACTTTCTTGTACTGACACTAATAGGTAAAACAGCTGTGCTACGCTATCCAAAATAATGCGAATGCGCGGCCTATTGTTAGGCCACCTTATTGACTGCTGCAGAGTGCCAGGCTTATCCACAGCCGTGGCAACAGCTTTGCCGACGCAGGTCGATGATAGGGCTTCGGCCGTGTCCCTCATTGCGATTGACTTCCTTCTATTCGAGAGGAGGTTTCGCCATGGCAGATTCGAGCGCCGTTCACTGGCATCCCAGCGCCGCCTATCTGTATGTGCTGCATCTGGACAGCCCCGCGCTGGCATGGGAGTATCTGCGGCGTAACCCGGAATACCGGCTCGCCTGGCGACACCACCGGCTCTGTCCGCAACACGATGCGCAGCGCTGGGGCTTGCGCCTGCTGGAAGACCCTGCGCGCGATGCACGCGACGCGCACCCCGACTGGTTCCCTGACCCCTCCTCGGTCGTCCAGGTCTATCCGGATGCCGATCCCACTGATGATGCGCTGCTGTTCCAGCTCTGGCGCATACCCGGGCGCAAGCAACTGATGCACGACGGCAAGCGCCTGGTGCTGACCACCCATCTCGTCGACCGCAAGCTGCGCATGGCGATATCGCCCGCACTGGAAGACGGCATGGCTTACGCCTATGCCGTCCGCGCCGGTCGCCAGCTTCGCGAGCGCTGGCGCGCAATCGAAGCCGATCTGGCAATGCTCGACGCCAACAGCGCGCACCACAGCGCTATCGCCACGGACCGACCTGGCCGCACGGCCATGCTCCACATGCGCACCCTGCAGGCGCTCGATGGCGCGCTGGCCGGTGCGTCGCAGCGCGGCGTGGCCGAAGTGTTGTTCGGCATCACCGCCGTCGCCGAGCGCTGGCATGACGACAGCGATCTGCGCGCCCAGGTTCGCCGCCTCATCCGACGCGGTCAGACGCTCATGGGTGGCGGCTACCGTCACCTGCTGCGACCCGGCAGCACCACACAGGGACGTTAGATCGGTGTCGCAAAACGTCCCTGCGCAGCACGCCTGGCTTTCCCGAAACTGCTTCCATCCGGCGGCGATTGCTTCGTCGGCGATCTTGACCGATGGAGCCCCTTGCCATGCGACCCGCACCGTTACGGCAGTACCCCGTACCCGCTGCCACCCAGCAGCCTGCCCAGACCACGCAGTCTGCGCGCTACCTGACTAACAACGAAGCCGCCGCGTTCCTGCGGCTGTCGCCGCGCACGCTGGAGAAGCAGCGCGTCATCGGCGGCGGGCCGCGCTTTCGAAAATTCGGTCGGCGCGTGATGTACGCCATCAGCGACCTCGAAGCCTGGGCCGACGCGCGCAGCTTCGAAATGACCTCCGATCCGCAGTACACCGAACAACACGCCGCACACCGAACCGGCGAACGC
>JAJXUA010000173.1 GCA_021783275.1 Pseudomonadota bacterium | reverse complement strand
AAGATGTCCGGATGGGCTTTCTCAACCTCGTCAAGCAAGACCACCGAATAGGGCTGTTTGTTAACCGCCTCGGTCAGCAATCCGCCCTGATCGAATCCGACATAGCCGGGAGGCGCGCCGATCAGGCGCGATACGGCATGACGCTCCATGTATTCAGACATATCGAAGCGAATGAGCTCAACCCCCAGCACATAAGCCAACTGGCGTGCGACTTCGGTTTTGCCGACGCCGGTGGGGCCGGAAAACAGGAAATTGCCGATCGGCTTTTGCGGATTGCCCAAGCCGCTACGCGACATCTTGATGGCCGCAGCCAGCATGTCGATAGCCGCGTCCTGCCCGTACACCACGGCCTTGAGATCGCGATCCAGCGTCTTGAGCGCGTTCTTGTCGTTCAGGGAGACCGTCTTGGGCGGAATACGCGCAATTTTGGCGATGATGTCCTCGATCTCGCGCGGGGTAATGACCTTCTTCTGCTTCGATTTCGGCAGAATGCGCTGCGCCGCGCCGGCTTCGTCGATCACGTCGATCGCCTTGTCGGGCAAATGGCGGTCGTTGATGTACCGTGCCGACAACTGGGCAGCGGTCGTCAACGCGGCGGCCGTATATTTGACGCCGTGATGATCCTCGAACCGCGACTTCAGCCCGCGCAGGATCGCCACGGTTTCATTGACCGAAGGCTCGGGCACGTCGACTTTCTGGAACCGCCGCGATAAGGCGTGATCTTTCTCGAAAATGCCGCGATATTCGGTGTATGTGGTGGCGCCAATGCAGCGCAACTGCCCCGAAGACAGGGCGGGCTTGAGCAGATTGGAGGCATCCAGGGTGCCGCCTGAGGCCGCGCCAGCACCGATCAGGGTATGAATCTCGTCGATGAACAGAATGGCCTTGTCGTTATCCGCCAGCTGCTTCAGCACCCCTTTCAGGCGTTGCTCGAAATCGCCCCGGTATTTGGTGCCTGCAAGCAAAGCCCCCATGTCCAGCGCATACACCGTGCTTTGCCCCAGAATTTCCGGCACCGAGCCTTCGATAATACGGCGCGCCAGCCCTTCGGCAATCGCGGTTTTTCCTACTCCTGCCTCGCCCACCAGCAAGGGATTGTTTTTACGGCGGCGGCACAGGGTCTGGATGACGCGCTCCAGTTCCTGATCACGTCCGATCAGGGGATCGATCTTGCCTGCCAGTGCCTGGGTGTTCAGGTTGAGCGCAAAGCTGTCCAGCGGCGAAGCGGCCGCAGCCTCGGAACTGGTTTCGGCCGGTTCGTCTGCGCGTGGGGGCTGCTCGTTGTTTGCCGTTTTACTGATGCCGTGGGAAATGAAGTTCACGATGTCCAGCCGCGTGATGCCCTGCTGGCTGAGGAAGTAAACGGCGTGAGAGTCCTTTTCGCCGAACACCGCCACCAGCACGTTGGCGCCGGTCACTTCCTTCTTGCCGGACGACTGGACATGCAGGATGGCGCGCTGGATTACGCGCTGGAAGCCGAGCGTGGGCTGGGTGTCCACCTCGCCCTCGGCGACCACCTTGGGCGTGTGCTCCGTAATGAAATGATCGAGCTGCTCGCGCATGGTTTCGATGTTGGCGCCGCAGGCCCGCAACACTTCCATCGCGGAAGGATTGTCCAGCATCGCCAACAGCAGATGCTCCACTGAAATGAATTCATGGCGTTTTTGCCGCGCATCCATGAATGCCATATGCAGCGTGACTTCAAGTTCCTGGGCAATCATTTAACTCTCCTCCATCGTACATTGCAGCGGATGCTGGTGCTGCCGCGCGAAATCCACAACCTGCTCAACCTTGGTGCTCGCAATATCCTTGGGAAATACGCCACACACGCCTACACCTTCAGTATGCACTTTGAGCATGATTTGTGTCGCGCGTTCTTCGTCAATCGCAAAAAACTTCTTGAGAACATGCACCACGAACTCCATCGGAGTGTAGTCGTCGTTCAGCAGCAAAACCTTGTACAAAGGCGGTGGTTTGACCTTTGCGCTCACCGGTTCCAGCAGGGTAGCGCTTTCTCTCTTGGTTGCCATAGCGGGAATACACCTGAATAAGGCTGTCTATTTTGCGGTGAGACGTGGAATTTTCAAGCCCCTTGCCGGTAGGGCTTAGTCGAAAGCCGATGTGCGGGCCTGCTCAGGGCAGCAGCAGGCTGAAAACCGCACCCGATTCGTTGTATAGCCGAAGTTCGCCGAGCCGTCCCCGGTTTTCATGGGTTTGCACAATCATCCGGGCGAATTGCAGGCCCAGACCCGTACCCGTGGCACGGTATGGCGTGTTGGTGGCCACGCTGGTCAGGATATGTTCCGGATAGCCGTCCGAATCGTCGCGCACCGACAGCGCCAGGCAGCCGTCGACCATGGAGGCTTCGATACGGATGATCGAGCGCGCATAGGCCAGCGAATTCTGGATCGCATTGACCAGGGCCATCTCGATCAGTTCGCGGTCGAAAAACCAGACGGCGGGGACATCTGCCGCCATCCCGGCGTCGATTTTCAGCCGCCCGCGGGAGAGGGCGCCAGCCCGTTCCACGAGTTCGCGCAGCAGATCGTGCGGCGAGTAGGCATCGATGGTCGGCTGCAGTTGCTGGTTATTGGCCTTGTAGATCAGCAAGGCCTGTTGCAGCCGGTCGATCACGCTCTGGCAAAGCAGCCTCGCGTCGTTGACGGTGCCGTCGTGTTGCGGCTCGACTTGCATCGGAATGCTGTCGAGGGTCATCGACAAGAGGCCGAGGTTGTTTTTCAGCTCATGGATCAGGGCTGCATAGAGGGCGGTGCCGTCAAATTTCATCCCTGCTCTTCCCATTTCATGTCCGGTCATGTCCGGTTCATGCCAAAACGCGTTTCAACTTCCTTCAGGTGCAGACGCAGCCCAGAAATACGCGAATGTCCGGGGGCCTGGCGCTCGGCTTCGGCCAGATGCTTGCGGGCAATATTGATCATGTTCTCGTCCATGCCCACCTGGTCGATGTATTTGAGGATCACCCATACCGCGTTCATGATGATGCGCGGGTTGTAAGGCGCCTCACCGCAGGCGGTGAGCAGCTTTTCGACGGCGGTTTTGTAGTCGCCCTTCTGTGCCAGCACGACGCCTTCGTTATTGAGTTTGCGCACGTCGGCGGTCGCCGAAGCCAGCACCGCGGCACCGGCATCGCCGCGCCCGGCGTCGTCGTAGATTTTCCGGGCCTTGGCCAACA
>JAJXUA010000172.1 GCA_021783275.1 Pseudomonadota bacterium | reverse complement strand
CAAGACCTTGCCGAAGGAAATGTCCTTCAAGGGGCGGTCGAACACCGGCTCACATACCGCGCGCACGGCCGATTCGAGCTCGTCGATGCGGGTGTCGGCGGGCACCCAGCCCGATTCGATATGCGCCTGCGCCACACCCTTGTAATCCCGGCGGAAAAAAGCGAGGAAGTTGCGCGCGAGGTATTGTTTGTCCACCTCGGTGAGCGTGCCCATGATGCCGAAATCGAGCGCGATATATTGCTCGGAACCGGCGCGCACGAGGATGTTGCCAGGGTGCATGTCGGCGTGAAAAAACCCGTCGCGGAATACCTGGGTGAAGAAGATTTCCACCCCGGTTGCCGCAAGCTTCGGGATGTCGCAGCCCGATGCGCGCAGGCGCGCGATCTGCGACACCGGGATGCCGTCCATGCGGTCCATCGTCATCACCCCGGTCGCGCACCCGTCCCAGTACACCTCGGGCACAGCGAGCAGCGGCGAATCCCGGAAATTGCGCCGCAGCTGCGAGCAGTTCGCCGCTTCGCGCATCAGATCCAGTTCGTCGGCGAGGTGTTTCTCGAATTCGCCGACGACCTCACGCGGGCGCAGCCGCCGGCCATCGGCGAAGAGTTTCTCGACCAGCCAGGCCAGCGCATACATCAGGCTCACGTCATTGGCGATGATCGGCGCGATGCCGGGGCGCAGCACCTTGACCGCGACCGCCTTGCCGTCGTGCAAGGTGGCGAAATGCACCTGTGCGACCGAGGCGGAGGCGACCGGCGTGCGCTCGAAATCGGCGTAGGCGGCGGCCAGCGGCTTGCCTAGCGCGGCTTCGATTGCGGCCACCGCCAGCCCGGAATCAAACGGCGGCACGCGATCCTGCAACAGCGCCAGTTCGTCTGCAAGGTCGGGCGGAACCAGGTCGCGCCGGGTCGAAAGCAGTTGCCCGAACTTGACGAAAATCGGCCCGAGCGCTTCGAGCGCCAGCCGCAAGCGCACCGCGCGCGGCGCACGGATCGGCCGCCAGAACAGCAGCGCGCGGATCACCCAGCGCAGCGGGCGCACCCGCTCGTGGCCGAGGAAGAATTCTTCTAGGCCGAATTTCAGCGCGACTGTGACAATGCGGACGAGGCGCAGAATTTTCATTGCGCGTACTGATTCAGACGCGCTTCCAGCCGGGCCACGGCGTCGGCCAACGCATCGACTTCGGCGTTGAAGCGCGCCACATCGACGCCGCGTGCCATGAGTTCCGCTTCTTCAACCAGATACTCGCCGATGTTACGGCCCAGCGCGTCGGCACTGTGGCGTACCTGGCCAGTCAGCGATGCGCCGAGTGTTGCCAGGCGGTGTGCGGCGATGTCGCCCACGATGGGTGCGAGGTCGGCTTCAATGTCCCAGTCGAGCTGGCGGAAGACGCGGTCGAGCGTGGCGAGCAGTGCCGGATCGCCGCTGTAGTCGGCGTGGCGCAGCGCGTCGCGGCCAAAAAAGGGCAGACGGGTGACGAGATCGGCGGTGGGACGGATGACGACATCGGGCGTCTCAATAACGGCGGCGGAAAAATAGCCGTCGTCGGCGATGCGGAAATCGAATCGCGCCAGCGCCAGGTCAAACCGCACGCTGGCCCCGGCGTGGCGCAGCAAGGCGTCACGGGCCCCCGGCGACTGGCGCAGCAGGTGGTTCAGGCTGCGTTCGAGTAGTCCCGCCGCGATCAAGCCGTGTGACTCCTGCTCACAGCTTGTAACCCTTGTGCAGTGCGACCACACCGGCCGTCAGGTTGTGGTAACGGACTTGGGCAAAGCCTGCGGCTTCCATCATGGCCTTGAGATCGTCCTGCCCCGGATGCATGCGGATCGACTCGGCGAGGTACTGGTAACTGGCGGCATCCTTTGCCACCAGCTTGCCCATCAGCGGCAGCAGTTTGAACGAGTACAGATCGTAAGCCGGCTCCAGTGGCTTCCACACCTTGGAAAACTCCAGTACCAGCAGGCGTCCGCCGGGCTTGAGCACGCGGTGCATTTCAGCCAGCGCCGCGTCCTTGTGCGTCATGTTCCTCAGCCCGAACGCCACTGACACACAGTCGAAATAATTGTCGGGAAACGGCAGCCGTTCGCCGTCGCATTGCACGGCGGGCGGGGTTTTGCCTTCATTCAGCATGCGGTCGCGGCCTTCGCGCAGCATGGAAAAATTGATGTCGGTGAGCAGCACCGTGCCGGTTTCGCCGACTTCTTTCAAAAACAGCCGGGTCAGATCGGCCGTGCCACCGGCCACGTCGAGCACTTTCATCCCTGCGCGCAGCCCGGCCTGCGATACGGCAAAACGCTTCCACAGCCGGTGCAGCCCCGCCGACATCAGGTCGTTCATCAGGTCGTACTGCGCGGCGACAGAATGAAAGACCTCGGCCACCTTGGCGGCTTTGTCGGATTCGGGCACCTGCTGGTAGCCGAAGTGGGTGGTTTTATCCATGGCAGACGGGGGTGAGGGGGCTGTCGCGATTCTACCAGTGGCCGATGCGGTGCGGGTTTGACCGGGGTGGGGTGATGTCATAAATCAGTCATACTGCTGTCATAGTATCGCTGCCATTGCTTAAATCTGGAGTCAACATGGCTGCCAATATCCTGCTGGTGGAAGACGAACCCGGCATCCAGGAACTGCTGAAATTCAATCTGGCGCAGGCCGGGCATTCGGTCACGGCGGCGGGCGACGCCGAGCACGCGCTCAAATTCCTGAAAAGCACCCTGCCCGACGTGATTCTGCTCGACTGGATGCTGCCCGGCATGTCGGGCATCGACCTGTGCAAGCGCCTGCGCAGCGATGAGCGCTACCAGCCGATCCCCATCATCATGCTGACCGCGCGCGGCGAAGAGCGCGACAAGGTGCTGGGGCTCGACACTGGCGCCGACGACTACATTACCAAGCCGTTTTCGCCGCGCGAGCTGGTGTCGCGGATCAAGGCCGTGCTGCGCCGCCGCGCCCCGCAGATGACCGACGAGCCGGTTGAAATCAACGGCCTGCGGCTTGATCCCGGCAGCCACCGGGTGCAGGGCAAGGGGCTGGCGCTGGACCTGGGACCGACCGAATTCCGCCTGCTGCATTTTTTCATGACGCATGCCGAGCGCGTCTACTCGCGCACCCAGCTGCTCGATCAGGTGTGGGGCGACGACGTGTTTGTCGAGGAGCGCACGGTGGATGTTCACATCCGCCGCCTGCGGCTGGCGCTGGAACCGTCA
>JAJXUA010000171.1 GCA_021783275.1 Pseudomonadota bacterium | reverse complement strand
GATCTGCAGGTCAACTTCCTCGATGCGGCGCCCCACCACGCGCGAGGTTTTGGCATCACCGTGGACGGCGACCTCCAGCACTTCCGCCGCCCCGCGTCGCAGCGAGTGCACCGCCACCATGTCACCCCGGCGGATTTTGGACAGCAAGGGCCCCACGGTGGCCTGCGCGGGCGAAATGGCAATGTCGATTTCGCCGCCCTGCACCAGATCGACATAGGCCGAGCGGTTGATCAGCGCGATCACCCGGTGCGCGCCCATGCGCTTGGCCAGCAGCGACGACATGATGTTGTCTTCATCGTCGTTGGTCAGCGCACAGAACACATCCATCGAGCCGATGTTTTCCTGTTCCAGCAACTCCTCGTCGGTGGCATCGCCCTGCAGCACCAGGGTGTGGTGCAGCTGCTCGGCCAGATGACTGCTCACGCCCTTGTTGTGGTCGATGACCTTGACGCTGTAGTCGTTTTCGATCTGCGCCGCCAGCCTGCGGCCGATATTGCCGCCGCCCGCGATCATGACGCGCTTGACCGGGCGTTCCATCCGCCGCAATTCGCGCATCACCGACGGAATGTCTTGCTTGCGGGCGAGGAAAAACACTTCGTCACCCGGCTCGATCACGGTAATGCCCTGCGGCACGATGCCGCGATCGCGCCGGTAAATCGCCGGGATGCGGCATTCCAGATCCGGCATGTGGCGCTTGATGTCCTGCAGTTCGTGGCCCACCAGCGGGCCGCCGTGATAGGCCCGCACCGCCACCAGCCGCACCTTGCCCTCGGCAAAATCCAGCACCTGCAGGGCCTCGGGATATTCGATCAGGCGGCGCAGCGTATCGGTGACTTCCTGTTCGGGGCTGATGATGTGATCGACCCCGAAATGCTCGGCCAGAAACTGGCTTCCGGAATCCAGATAATCCACCGAACGGATCCGCGCGATGCGCGCGGGAATATTGAACAGCGTGGCGGCAAGTCGGCAGGCCACCAGATTGGTCTCGTCGCTCTGCGTGACCGCCACCAGCATGTCGGCGTCATCGGCCCCGGCTTTCTTCAGCACCGACGGGTGCGAGGCGTGACCGCGTACGGTGCGCAAATCGAAACGGTCCTGCAGCAGCGCCAGTCGCGCGGCATCGAGATCGACCACGGTAATGTCGTTTTTTTCCGCAACCAGGCTTTCCGCGAGGTTGCCGCCGACCTGGCCTGCACCAAGGATGATGATTTTCATGGGGACGTGTCAGACCTAAGACATGCGGAGTGGGGATGGCCGGCTGGCTTGCGCCTCACGCCTGACCCTGCACAGCAATCACAGCTCCTCGTCGAGACGGCGGCCGTGACGGATGTTCAGCTGCTTGAGCTTGCGGTACAGGTGGGTGCGCTCGAGTCCGGAACGATCAGCGACGCGCGTCATGCTGCCGCCTTCTTTCTGGATCAGGTGTTCAAAATACATGCGCTCGAACGCGTCGCGTGCTTCGCGCAGCGGAATATCCAGCGGGATGCCCTGCGCCACTGCGGGCGCAACCTGCTTCAGCGGGGCCAGCGCGCGGTTCACGTCGGGTGCGTCGATTTCGTTCGACAGCGCGGTCACGGCCAGCGTGCGCACCACGTTGTTGAGCTGGGGCAGATTGCCCGGCCAGTCGAAATTGCGCAGCTGGTTCAGCGCCGAGGTAGACAGGCGCCGCACCGGACAGACGCTGGCTTCGATCAGCTGCACCAGCATGAAATTGGCGATCTCCGGCACGTCCTCGCGGTGATCGCGCAGCGGCGGAAGCTGTACGGACAGACTGGACAGGCGGTAATACAGGCGGCCATCAAACTCACCCGCCGCCACCATCGCGTCGAGGCTGCGATTGCTGGCACACACCAAGCGCGCGCCGCTGCCTTCGATGCGGTCGAGCAGCAGGGCCAGGCCTTTTTGTTCCAGTCGCGCCAGTTCGCACGCGTCGGGCAAAAACAGGGTGCCGTTCCCCAGCCCTTCGACAAAGCTCAGCGGGTCGGACACCAGTTTGGCGCGCTCCTTGATCTCGACCCACGGACTGCCGGGCTGGTGCAGGAAATGCGCGCAGATTTCGAAGCCGCTGCCGGGCTCGCCCAGCAACATGACCGGGGCGGAGTTGCCGGCAATCTGGGTGAGGCGTTTTTTGAGTTCCAGTATGAGCGGGCTTTTGCCCAGCGCGGAGAGGTCCATGCCGGGGGTGCGGCGCGGCAGCGAGACGCCGCGCTTGATGGCCTTGTTGACGGTATCGATCAGCTTGGCCAGCGCCACCGGTTTTTCCAGGAAATCGGTTGCGCCCAGCCGGGTGGCTTCCACTGCCGTATCGATGGTGCCGTGGCCCGACATCATCACCACTGGCATGGTGAGCTGGCCGCCGCTGGCCCACTCTTTCAGCAGCGTGACGCCGTCGGTGTCGGGCATCCAGATATCGAGCAGCACCAGGTCGGGGCGGCGGGCAGCGCGAAAGGCGCGGGCGGCCTGGGCATTCTCGGCCAGATGCACGTCGTAGCCTTCGTCGGTGAGTATCTCCGACAGCAATTCACGTATGCCCACTTCGTCATCGACGACGAGAATATGCCCGCTCACGTGTGTTCTCCCCCTGCCGCGTACAGCGGCAACGCAATGCGTATGGTCGCGCCGCCTGTTTTCATGTTTTCGATGTGGATTTTGCCGTGATGTTCTTCGATGATTTTCTTGACGATGGCCAGTCCGAGGCCGGTGCCTTTGGCCTTGGTGGTTGCGTAAGGCTCGAACAGCCGCGTCATCAGATGCTCCGGAAAGCCGGCTCCATTATCGGTTACGGTCAGACACACTGCGTGTGGCAACAGGGCGGTGGCGATTTCGATGCGGGGTGTGGCATGTCCCGCCAGCGCGTCCTGCGCATTTTGCATCAAATTATGGATCACTTGTCGCAATAATGTGGCGTCGCCGGGAATACTCGGCAACGGTGTTTCGAGATGCAGTTGCAGCCCCAGGGTTTTGGCGTCGTACAGCGCGAGCACTTCGCGCACCAGTGCGTTCAGATCCAGCGCGTCGAGACGGGCGCGCGGCATGCGTGCATAACCGGCAAACGCATCGACCATGCTCTTCATGGCCGCCACCTGGTTGACGATGGTTTGGGTTGCGCGCCGCAAAAAATCTGCGTCCTTGCCATCAAGCCGGTCACCCAGCTTGCGCGCCATGCGCTCGGCCGACAGCTGGATCGGCGTCAGCGGATTCTTGATTTCATGCGCCA
>JAJXUA010000061.1 GCA_021783275.1 Pseudomonadota bacterium | reverse complement strand
GATGCTGGGAATGCTGGCCGGGCAGGCTGCGGCGTTCGAGATCGTCGACAGCAAGGGCAAGACGCTGCGGCTGGCGGATTACCAGGGGAAATGGGTGCTGGTGAATTACTGGGCCACCTGGTGCCCGCCCTGTCTGGATGAGATTCCCGACCTGATCGAACTGCATGGCAATCGCAAGAACAATATGGTGGTCATTGGCGTGGCGCTGAGCTATCGGGATCCGAAACAGGTGCTGAATTTTGCCGATACCCTGGGCGTAAACTACCCCATCGTGCTGGGGAACGAGAAAACCGTGCGGCAGATCGGTCCCCAGAAGGGCCTGCCGACCACATACCTGTTCAGCCCGCAAGGCAAGATGGTGGCTGAGCAAGTGGGCCCGATCACGCGCGAAGCGGTTGAAAAATTCATCGCCAGCCGGACAGCCACGGTCAAAAAATAAGCGTAAGGACAACATCTCAATGCGAAAACTCCTGGCCTTGCTGTTGATGCTGTGCGCGCTGCCCGCGATGTCTGCGGAAGTACGCGATCCGGAAAATCATTTCTTCCAGCCCAAGCTGGGTGATTTCAAAGCCGAACTGGACACCGCCAGAGCGCAGGGCAAAAAAGGTATTTTTGTGTTTTTTGAAATGGATGCGTGTCCTTTCTGCGCCCGCATGAAAGCGACCATCCTCAACCAGGTCGATGTGCAGGAGGCATATAGCGCGCAGTTCCTGAATTTTTCCGTCGACGTGAATGGCGATGTGCCGATGACCGATTTTCTGGGACGCGAGACAACCGAGAAGCATTTTGCTTTCGAAAACCGGGCGCGCGCCACGCCCACCATGGTGTTCTTCGATCTGACGGGCAAGCCAGTCGCGCGCTATATCGGCCCCAGCAAAGACAAGGCCGAATTCATGTTGCTGGGACGCTACGTGTCGAGTGGCGCATACGCCGCCGGGCCATTCATCAAATACAAACAGGCGCAATGAATCACGCCTGGATGGTGCTGGCAGCGTGGGCACTGGTGTCCGTGGCCGTAGCCGAACCCCTCACGCTGGAAGCCGCGCTGGCCACCGCCACCGCCCCACACCCCACCTGGCGCATCGCAGAAAGCGATCTGGCGCTGGCACAGGCTGAACGCCAGCGGGTCGATAGCGAGCGCGATATCCGTGTGGTACTGGACGGCAGCTTGCGCAGTGGGCAACGCCCCGGCGGTGACTGGAAACCCGACAACATCGCGCGTCTGGTGGTGCGCAAGCCCCTGTTCGACTTTGGCCGTAGCGAGCAGGCACGGGCCGCGTCCGGGCAGGAGGTGATAGCCGGGCAACTCGCCCTGTTCGGCGTGGAAAGCCTGCGTCGTCTCGATATCATGGCGCGCTATTTTGATGTGCTGCTGGCGGACCGGCGTTATGCGGTGGACAACGAATTCATGGCAGTGGCATTTGTGGCGCAGGATCAAGCCCGCGAACGCTTCGAAGTCGGACAGTTGAGCCGGCCGCGCTGGCTCGAATTGCAGGCGCAGTTTCAGGATGCCCGCGAGCGGCTCAATGCCAGTCTCCAGGCCCTGCGCAGCACACGGCAAAAACTCGCCCATGCGCTTAACCGTAGCGACGCCGTCGCCGACGATCTGGTTGAGCCCGGGCTTGCGGACAATGATCGGGCGTTACCCGATTACGCGGCGCTGCTGGCCTGGGTGCATGAACACAATCCGCGCGTGCGCGTGCTGCGAGCGCGCCTGGCGGCTGTCGATGCCCGCCTGGCTGTGGCGGCTGCGGAGCGCTATCCGACACTCGATGCTGAAGTGGTTGGTGCAGGCTACAGCCGCGAATCGGTCACGCGCGACGAGTTGTCTGCCGGGCTGGTGTTCAGCATTCCGCTGTATCAGGGCGGACGAGTCGATGCACTGAGTGCGCGCGAGCGCGCTGCCCGGGCGGCGCTGCTGGCAGAAATCGACCAGACCCGTTTTGAGCTGGCTGACACTGTGCTGACTACGGTGCAGGAGATCGAATGGCTGCGCGACAGCGCACGCGTGGCAGCTGACACCCAGATCGAATACCGTGACTGGGCACTCGAACGCGCACGTGCCGAATACGAGCTGGAACTGAAAACCAATCTGGGGACGAATATGGTGGAAACACAGGTGGCGCAGCTGCGCCGCAAACAGGTGGAGTACCGGTTGGCGCTGGCCTGGGCGCGGCTCGAAGCCATGGCGGGTGGCACGTGGCCAGTCATCACGGGAGCGACGCCATGACGCGCTTGATGCTGCTGGTGCTGGTGCTGGGCGGCCTGCTGGTTCAGGCGCTGCCGGTGTACGCGGCCGACGTGGTCGAACTCACGACGCGCGTTTCCGGCATGGTGGAAAGCGTACAGGTCAAGCCCGGTCAGTCGGTCAAAAAAGGGGCAGTGCTGCTGAAGCTTGATGCTGTCGTCATGCAGGCGCGGCAGGACGAAGCGGAAGCCGAATTCATGCGTGCGGAAGCCGACGAGCGCGATGCCCGGCGTGAATTCGAGCGTGCCCAGACACTGTATGAGCGCACCGTGTCGTCCGCCTCGGAACTGGAGGCGGCCACCCTGCGGCATACCCGTGCGCGGGCTGCACTGGCCGCCGCGCGTGCGCGCCTGACGATTGCACGCAAGGACAGGCGTGATACCAAGCTACGCGCTCCGTTCGATGGCGTCGTCAAATCTGTGGCGGCAGTCGGCACTGTGGTTGCCGCCGACTGCCAGCCGCGCACCTTGGTGACGCTGCGCGCCGGGCGTTAAGCGCGAGTACCGGCTTTAGCCAGCGTGCTGGCTGTGAGCCAGCGTCTGAGGCTGTGCGGCACGCAACGCCTGGATGAAGCCGTGCTGCAAAAGCTCTTCGATCCGCTCTTCCAGATCGACGCAGTTCGGCAGCTTCGCGCGCAATTCAAACAGCGTCAGTCCCTGACCCAGACTGAACAGTATCTGGCGATGGCGGGGTCGCAAGGCATGGCTGTGGCTGTAAATTTCCTGTTGCCCTTTGGGCGTGCGAAACAATTGCATCGTAAGGTCCATGATGTCTTCTCCGTGTTGTCCTGGTTCTGACAGGTGTTATCCCTGTGGAGCAGAACGAGCAGGAGCTGTGCCAGCACTTAGCCTGAGCTGCTGGCCCGGAAAATCAGGGTATTTCGATGTGGGTGCGGGGCTTGGGTACGACGGGGTGTCGGCCACTGCGACAGCGATGCCGGTGTTTTGACAGACCAGCAGAGGACAGCGACAGCGGTGAAATTCAGCTGCGCGATGAGGTCGCGCGGTCGGCGGAGCGGGTGGGCACGGTGTAATCCCAGTGGCGCTTCCACGCCCCGACCACCAGATTGGGATACTCCGGCCGGCCGAGGCTGCCGTTGTAGCGGCCCAGTGCACGAAACAGGTCGCCCCGCTCGATGTCGATGTAATGACGCAGGATCAGCGCGCCATAGCGCAGATTGGTGCGGAGCTGAAACAGGTTGTGATCCGGGTTGCCGATGACCTTGACCCAGAACGGCATGACCTGGGTGTAGCCGCGTGCGCCTACCGGCGAGACCGCATATTTGCGAAATCCGCTTTCCACCTGGATCAGCCCGAGCATCAGCTGCGGATCGACGCCTGCCCGTGAGGCTTCCCAATGCAGGGTGGTGAGGAACTCGATCCGCTCGCTTTCGTCGGGCATGCGCCGGGCTAGGCGTTTCGACATTTCGCTCAGCCACGCCGCTTCGTCAGCGGTGTTGCGAAAAGCAGTGCGTGTGACCGCGGTATCCGCGAGCGATTTTTGCAGCGAGGCGCGGGCATTGGCCGACATGGCTTCTTCACGCTGCGCACCGGCCAGGGCAGGTTGTGCCAGGCTGCAGGCAGTGAGTAAAGCTATCCAGAGTGTGTAGCGTTTCATGTCAGTTTTTCATCAATCCTGTCAAAAACCCATGCGCTTCGGTGAGCGGCAGGGTTTGTGCTTCGTGACCTTTACCGGACGCGTCGGCCGGGTCAGATTCGCGCCGACGTGACTGGTATTCGATCACGCCCTCTTTCAGGCCGCGTTCCCCGATGGTGACGCGGTGGGGAATGCCGATCAGCTCGGCATCGGCAAACATGACGCCGGGCCGCTCGTCGCGGTCATCCAGCAGCACATCCAGCCCGGACGCACTCAATTCAGCATACAGGCTGTCGGCGGCGGTTTTGACGGTTTCGCTCTTGCCGTAACCTATCGCCACAATCACCAGCAAGAACGGTGCCATGCTGGCCGGCCACAGTATGCCCTTGTCATCGTGATTCTGTTCGATCGCCGAAGCCACGATGCGTGAGACGCCGATGCCGTAGCAGCCCATTTCCATCGCCTGGGTCTTGCCCGCCTCATCCAGGTAAGTGGCGTTCATCGCCTGCGAATATTTGTTGCCCAGCTGGAACACATGGCCCACTTCGATCCCCCGGCACAGCTGCAATGTGCCCCGGCCATCCGGACTGGGATCACCGGGGACGACATTCCTGATATCGGCCACCAGATCGGGTTCCGGTAGGTCGCGGCCAAAATTGACTCCGGCGAGATGCAGTTTGGGCTTGTTCGCTCCGCAGACGAAATCCTGCATGGCCGCGACCGAGTGGTCAGCAATGACGCGCAGCGTCGAACGGTCGAGCCCGACCGGGCCGAGAAATCCCGGGGGGCAATTGAACGCAGCGCGTATTTCGCTTTCATTGGCCAGACGGAAATCCGCCAGACCATCGAGTTTGCCGAGTTTGACTTCATTCAGCATATGGTCGCCGCGCAGCAGCAGCACGACCATCTGCCCGCTCGCTATCCCGGCAATGAGCTTGACGGTGCGGGTCAGGGGGACATTGAGCAGGGTGGCGACTTCCTCGCAGGTTGTTTGTCTGGGTGTATCGACTTCGTGCAGAGTTTCCTGCGGCGCGCTGCGCGGGGTGGCCGGCGCCAGTGCTTCGGCCAGCTCCACATTGGCCGCATAGTCCGAATCCGGGCAGTACGCAATCAGGTCCTCGCCAGAATCGGCCAGCACGTGGAATTCGTGCGAGCCGGAACCGCCGATGGCACCCGTGTCGGCGGCAACTGCGCGAAAGCGCAGTCCCAGTCGAGTGAATACGCGGGTGTAGGCGGCGTACATGGTTTGATAGGTGTCGATCAGGCTGTCGCGGCTGGCATGAAACGAATACGCGTCTTTCATCAGGAATTCGCGTGCGCGCATGACGCCAAAGCGCGGCCGGATTTCGTCACGGAATTTCATCTGAATCTGGTAAAAACTGACCGGTAATTGCCGATAGCTTTTGATTTCGCGGCGTGCGATGTCGGTGATGACTTCTTCGTGCGTCGGGCCAAAGCAGAAATCGCGCTCGTGACGATCACGGATTTTCAGCATCTGCGGGCCGAATAAAGCCCAGCGCCCGGTTTCCTGCCACAGTTCGGCGGGCTGCACGGCGGGCATCAGCAGTTCGATCGAGCCTGCACGGTTCATTTCCTCGCGCACGATGGCCTCGACCCGGCGCAGGACACGCAAACCCAGCGGCATCCAGGTATACAAGCCCGACCCCAGGCGCTTGATCAGCCCGGCGCGCAGCATCAGTTTATGGCTCACCAATTCAGCTTCAGAAGGGGCTTCCTTGGTGGTGGAAATGAAAAACCGGGTGGCGCGCATGGTGGAATAATCAGGACGAAAGCGCGCATTTTAACGTGCGTGCGGGTAATCTTTCGCGCTCGGTTTTGAGGGGAGACACATGCGCTTGAAGACAGGTAAGCGCCGGACGGCAGACGCCGGACTGGAAGTGGTCGAAACGCGTGGGGTGCGCCTGCTGCATCTGGGGAGCCGTGCGATCCAGAGTGCGATGCGCATTTCCCGGCCGTGGGATCTGGAGCTGGCGTATACCCGCGCCATGATGGGCTTTGTCCTGTTCAACGACGCGCCGCAGGCGGCGTTGCTGATCGGGCTGGGCGGCGGGTCGCTGGCCAAATACATCCGCAAACACCGGCCGCAGACACACATTACCGCGGTGGAAATTGATCCGCGCGTGATTGCCGCAGCGCGCGGGCAATTCGAATTGCCCGCCAATGACGAGACGCTCGATGTGATCGAAGCCGACGGCGCGCTGTATGTGCGGCAGCATCCCGCCAGTGCCGATGTGCTGCTGCTGGATGGGTTTGATGCGGGGAATCAGGTGGAGGCGCTGGCGACACAGACGTTCTACGATGCCTGCCGTCGGGTATTGCGTCCCGGCGGAGTGATGGTGGTGAACCTGTGGGGGCAGGATCGTGATTTCGCCGAGTATTTTGCCAGGCTGACACGGGCGTTCGAGGGCGAAGTCGGCTGGATTTCAGTGCAGGACAAAACCAATGTGATCGTGTTTGGTTTTACCGAGCCGGGCGCGGCCGCCAGGCTGGAGGCCATACGTCCGCACCTGGGGGAGTTGTCCAAACGCTGGGGGCTGGATTTGCGAAACTTTGCTGCCCAGTTTCAGTGGGCTGCCGGCATCACGCCCTTGCTGGGCTGAGGTTGCGGCTGGTGCCAGGAGGCCGTGTCATACACGCGCACACTTTCGTCGTCCGATGCGGAAAGCAGCCGCGATCCGTCCGGGCTAAAACGGATCATCGCGCCACACAATGCGTGCGCCTGATAACGCTTCACCACATTGAAATGCGTGGTGTCGAGGATGCGGATGGCTGAATCGGTATGCCGGCCCAAGGTCGCCAGATAGCGGCCATCGGGGCTGAACGCGAGCGAGGTCAGCAGGCCATTGTGCTCGGTCGCCCATGCATGTTCCGTGCCGAGCGCCAGGTTCCACACACTCAAGCGAAACCAGCTGCCGGCGGCGAGCCGGGTGCCATCCGGGCTGAATTGCAGATCATGGGGAGTGTGCGTGGTGGTGAGCGTTTGCCGTGTCTGGTAGTGCGGGTCCAGCAGCACAATGCGGCGCGGCATACCGACTGCCAGCTGGGCGTAGTGCGCGCTCAACGCGACCGCGGTATCGTCCAGCGGAATCTGCTGCAGGGCACGCAGTGTGTCGGCAGACCAGACGCGCAAGGTGTGGTCTGCATGCGTGCTGACGACTCGGCCCTGAAACAGCGCCAGGGCGGTGATGGCCTTGCCGGAGACCTGGTGCCGGATAGTCTTGCCATGCCACAGGATCAGGCGCCCGTCTTCTCCTCCGCTGACAATATCCCCCGAGGGGAGCGCCACAATCGCCCGTACCGCGCGGCGATGACCCTGCAGGGTTGCGACCGGTCGCAGGGTGGCGGTTTCCCATATTTTCAGGTCACCTCTGAAACCTCCACTGATGAAATGCTGGCCATCTGCCGTATAAGTCAGTGCGGTTGTACCGAATTCATGGATGCCGTTAAGTGCCTGATCTGCGGGCGCAGCCGTCATGAGATTCGAGCACCCGCTGAAAAGTGCAATCAAAACAAGGATTAACGTCAGCGTTTTGGGCGATGCGGCTTGCAATTTGTGATGGGTGTGGAAGAATGCAGGTAATCGAATTTTACTGATGGTGGCGGCCATGATCGACCGAGAAGGGTACCGCCCGAACGTAGGCATTATATTGTGCAACGCGCACAACCAGGTTTTCTGGGGCAAGCGCGTTAACCAGCACGCCTGGCAGTTTCCCCAGGGCGGTATCAACACGGGAGAAACGCCAGAACAGGCCATGTTCCGGGAACTGGAAGAAGAGGTGGGCTTGCGCTCCGAGCATGTGCGCATCATCGGCCGCACCCGCGAGTGGCTGCGTTACGACGTGCCGCCGCACTGGACACGCCGTGACAACCGCGGCCTCTACCGTGGCCAGAAGCAGATATGGTTTTTGCTGCGTCTGACCGGGCGCGATTGCGATGTGCGGCTGCGGGCCAGTACGCATCCAGAGTTTGATGCCTGGCGCTGGAATGATTACTGGGTGCCGATCGACAGTGTGGTGGATTTCAAGCGTGAAGTTTATCGCCTGGCGCTGGAAGAGCTGGAACACTTTCTGAAAAAAGATGTCCGTACTGTGCGCCCGCATTGCCGTCATCCATTCGACCGGCACCACGCGGCAGGTTTACAACTGAAGTCCTGAGTGTCACTCGCGGAGGCGTGATGAAGATACGCGTTTATGCTTCAACCACGTTGACGAGTCTGGCCGAACGTGGCCCCGGTCTGCCGCTGTGGCAGGTTGCGCCGACACGCGACAGCGCCGGGCAGCGCCTCACCGATTTCATGATGCTGATTCCCCACCTGCGCTTGCGGCCGCCCGGCGAGATCGAGCAGGCGTCACGGGCGATTCAGTCCGTACTGTCGCTGCACCAGGATGTGGTGTTTGCCGACCTCAATTTGCGGCTGAACCTGTTGTGGGTGTCTTTGCGTCCCCGGCAGGGTGCGATCAGCGAGCTGGCGGCGGCGATTCGTTTGCGCGTGCCCGAAGCGCTGCTGATTGCGCATCACGCTGCACCCTATTAATTCCGAAGTATTTCCCCCCTGTGCCAAGCCCTGTCTGGAACCAGACAGCACGTGCACGCCCGGGCACAGCGCGTTGGTGCGTGACCGTTCACCTAAAGCAGCGGAATTCGTTAAAATGCTCGATTACCTGAATATCCCGCTGGAGCAAAAATGGCTGTTACCGAACTTGCTGTACAAACCGCATTGAAATCGCTGGTCGATCCCAGCACCCGCAAGGACTACATCACGACCAAATCGGTCAAGAACATCCAGATCGATGGGGGCAAAGTCAGTTTCGACATCCTGCTGGGTTACCCCGCAGCGAGCCAGTTCGGCAAAATCAAGGCCGAAGTCGAAGCTGCGGTGCAAGCCGTTGAAGGCGTGACCGCTGTAACGGCCAACGTCAGCTCGAAAATCGTTTCGCACAGCGTGCAGCGCGGCGTGAAACTGATCCCCAACGTGAAAAACATCATCGCGGTCGCGTCCGGCAAGGGCGGCGTGGGCAAATCGACGACCGCCGTCAACCTCGCGCTGGCGCTCGCCGCCGAAGGCGCGTCGGTCGGCATGCTCGACGCCGACATCTACGGGCCGTCGCAGCCGACCATGCTCGGGATTACCGACAAGCCCGAATCGGTCGATGGCAAGAACCTCGACCCGCTGATCGGTCACGGCATCCAGGCAATGTCGATCGGCTTCCTGATCGACGTGGAAACGCCGATGGTGTGGCGCGGCCCGATGGTCACGCAGGCGTTGGAACAGTTGCTCAACAACACCAACTGGAAAGACCTCGACTATCTGGTCGTTGACCTGCCGCCGGGTACCGGTGACATCCAGCTGACGCTGGCGCAGCGCGTGCCCGTGACTGGCGCAGTCATTGTCACCACGCCGCAGGACATCGCCCTGATCGACGCGCGCAAGGGTCTGAAAATGTTCGAAAAAGTCGGCATCCCCATCATCGGCGTGGTCGAGAACATGAGCCTGCACATCTGCTCGAAGTGCGGCAATGAAGAGCGCATTTTTGGCGAAGGCGGTGGCGAGCGCATGTGCAAGGATTACAGCGTCGAGTTCCTCGGCGCGCTGCCGCTCGACGGTTCGATCCGTCATGACACCGACTCGGGCAAGCCCTCGGTGGTGGCGGACCCGGATGGCCGTGTCTCCGATATCTACAAAACCATCGCCCGTCGCGTGGCGGTCAAGATTGGTGAAACGGCTGTCGATCACTCGACCAAGTTTCCGAATATCGTCATTTCGAATACCTGATGAGCATCAAGTCTGATCGCTGGATCCGCCGCATGGCGGCGGAGCAGGGCATGATCGAGCCGTTCGAACCGGGTCAGGTCAAACAGTCCGGCGGACGCTCGATCGTGTCGTATGGCACATCGAGCTACGGCTATGACGTGCGCTGTGCAGGCGAATTCAAGCTGTTTACCAACCTCAACAGCACCATCGTCGATCCGAAAAACTTCGACCCGAACAGCTTTGTCGAGGTCAGGGGGGATTCGTGCATCATCCCGCCCAATTCGTTTGCCCTTGCGCGCACCGTGGAATATTTCCGCATTCCGCGCAATGTGCTCACCATTTGCCTGGGCAAGAGCACCTACGCCCGCTGCGGCATCATCGTCAACGTGACCCCGCTTGAACCCGAGTGGGAAGGTCACGTCACGCTGGAGTTTTCCAACACGACGCCGCTGCCTGCCCGTATTTACGCCAACGAAGGCGTCGCGCAAATGCTCTTCCTGGAGTCTGACGAGGTCTGTGAAACCTCGTATCGCGACCGGGGCGGCAAATATCAGGGCCAGGTTGGCGTGACCCTGCCCAAAATCTGAAGCGGCTGTCATCACCGACGCAGTCGCGCTTCGTATAATCCCGCGTTATTTCTTTGGCCTGACCTGGAGTCGTGTCCATGCGCTTTCGCTTTCCTGTCGTCATCATCGACGAAGATTTCCGCTCCGAGAATGCTTCCGGGCTGGGCATACGCACGCTTGCCGAGGCCATCGAGAAGGAAGGCATCGAGGTGCTGGGCGTCACCAATTACGGCGACCTGACCTCGTTCGCGCAGCAACAGGCGCGCGCGTCGGCGTTCGTGCTGTCGATTGACGACGAAGAGCTTGCGGGCAGCGACGAAGACACCGACCGTGCGCTGCAAAAACTGCGCGGCTTCGTCGAAGAAGTGCGTTTTCGCAACGCCGAAATCCCGATTTTCCTGCACGGCGAAACCCGTACCGCGCGGCACATCCCGAACGACATCCTGCGCGAGCTGAACGGCTTCATCCACATGCTGGAAGACACGCCCGAATTCCTTGCGCGCTACATTTTGCGCGACGCGCGTGCGTATCTCGATTCACTGGTGCCGCCGTTCTTTCGCGCGCTCACCCACTACGCGGCGGATAGCTCGTATTCGTGGCACTGCCCCGGCCATTCGGGCGGCGTCGCGTTTCTGAAGTCGCCCATCGGCCAGATGTTCCACCAGTTTTTCGGCGAAAACCTGCTGCGTGCCGACGTGTGTAACGCGGTCGATGAATTGGGGCAGCTGCTCGATCACACCGGCCCGGTGGCCGCCAGCGAGCGCAACGCTGCGCGCATTTTCAACTGCGATCATTTGTTCTTTGTGACCAACGGCACCTCGTCGTCGAACAAGATGGTGTGGCACGCCAACGTCGCGATGGGCGACATCGTCATCGTCGATCGCAACTGCCACAAGTCGATCCTGCACGCGATCATCATGTGCGGCGCGATCCCGATATTCCTGACGCCGACGCGCAACCATTACGGCATCATCGGGCCGATTCCGCTGGATGAATTCCGCCCGGAAAACATCGCCAAGAAAATCGCCGCGCACCCGTTCGCCAAGGACGCCAAGGGCGGGCCGCGCATCCTCACGATCACGCAATCGACTTACGACGGCATTCTGTACAACGTCGATATGATCAAAGAGCTGTTGGGCGATACGGTCGATACCCTGCATTTCGATGAAGCCTGGCTGCCGCACGCGACCTTCCACGATTTTTATCGTGGGATGCACGCCATCGGCAAGGATCGGCCGCGTGCTGAAAATGCGCTGGTGTTTTCGACCCAATCGACGCACAAGCTCCTGGCCGGATTGAGCCAGGCGTCGCAAATCCTGGTGCAGGACGCCGAGAACCGAAAACTCGATTTCCACCGCTTCAACGAAGCGTATCTGATGCACATGTCCACCAGCCCGCAGTACGCGATCATCGCCTCGTGCGACATCGCGGCGGCGATGATGGAGCCGCCGGGCGGGCGCGCGCTGGTCGAGGAATCGATCAAGGAGGCGCTGGATTTCCGCCGCGCGATGCGCAAGGTCGATGGCGAATTTGGCGACTCGTGGTGGTTCCAGGTGTGGGGGCCGCAGAATCTCGCCGAGGAGGGCATAGGCGAGCGCGAAGACTGGGTGCTCACCGCCAACGACCGCTGGCACGAGTTCGGCAACATCGCGCCGGGCTTCAACATGCTTGACCCGATCAAAGCGACGCTGATCACGCCGGGACTGGATGTCGATGGCGCGTTTGCCGACTGGGGCATCCCGGCGGCGATAGTCACCAAGTATCTGGCCGAGCACGGCGTCATTGTCGAGAAGACCGGGCTGTACTCGTTCTTCATCATGTTCACCATCGGCATTACCAAGGGTCGCTGGAATACGCTCGTGACCGCCTTGCAGCAGTTCAAGTCGGACTACGACGAGAACCAGCCGCTGTGGCGTGTACTGCCCGAGTTCATCGAAAAACACTCGCGCTATGAAAAAACCGGGCTCAAGGACCTGTGTGATCAGATTCACACGATCTACAAGGCCAACGATGTTGCACGTCTCACGACCGAGATGTACCTCTCGGAGATGGCACCGGCGATGAAGCCTGCCGACGCGTATGCCAAGATGGCGCATCGCGAGATTGAGCGGGTCGAGATCGACCAGCTTGAAGGTCGCATTACCGCGATGCTGGTGACGCCGTATCCGCCGGGCATTCCCCTCTTGATTCCGGGCGAGCGCTTCAATCCCACCATCGTGCGCTACCTGCAGTTCACGCGGGATTTCAACCAGCGGTTTCCGGGATTTGAGACGGATGTGCACGGTCTGGTGGAAGCCACCTGCGACGGCAAGGTCGGGTATTACGTCGATTGCGTGATCTGATCGGTGGAAGACCGGGCTAAGCCTTGATTTATCAGCATAAAAGCGTATGATCCCGGCTCCCCGGTCTGCTGGGGATTATTTTTGGCCGGGCATCCAGTCCGCGCCATTTCACCTTGCTCCACCGCACCGCAGCGGGGGGCTTAACCGAAAGGAACATGATGCGGCATTATGAAATTGTATTTATCGTCCATCCCGATCAGAGCGAGCAAGTGCCCGGCATGATCGAGCGCACCCGCGCCAGCATTACCACCCGCGGGGGCAGCATCCACCGCCTGGAAGACTGGGGCCGTCGCCAGATGGCTTACCCGATCCAGAAAATCCACAAAGCGCATTACGTGCTGATGAATATCGAGTGCGACCAGGAAACCCTGGACGAGCTCGAGCATGGTTTCAAGTTCAACGATGCCGTGCTGCGTCATCTCACCATCAAGCGTAATGATGCGGTAACGACCGCTTCGCCGATGATGAAGGAAGAGAAATCGCGCGACATGCTGGACAGCGCCAAACCGGAAGCCGCAGCTGAGCAGCCGGTTGCCGTAGCCTGACCGTGTGCAACCCGAAGCGCTTGATCGGCTGTTGATCAGTGGAGCGTTGATCCAGGTTGAACCTGTGCGTTACAGCCCTGCAGGGGTTCCGATTGCCGAAGCGGTACTGCTGCATCGCAGCAGCCAGACCGTGGCAAACCAGACCCGGCAGGTGGAATGCGAGTTGACCGTGCAGGCGAGTGGATCGCTTGCCACCCAGCTGGCTCAGCAGGCAACCGGAACCCGGATCACGCTCGAAGGCGCGTTAAACCGCCGCAGTGTTAAAAGCCGACAGTTGATATTGTTAGTCAATCGAATTGAAAAGGAATAATCATGGCACGTCCCATGGGTGGTAAATCCGGCGGCAAGTTCGCCAAAAAAGGCGGCCGCGACAGCGGCAATCGCGGTCTGTTCAAGCGTCGCAAATTCTGTCGCTTTACCGTCGATAAAGTCGACGAAGTCGACTACAAGGATATCGAAGTGCTGAAAGAGTTCATTGCCGAAAATGGCCGCATTATTCCTGCGCGCATCACCGGCACCAAAGCGTTTTACCAGCGTCAGCTGGGTACGGCGATCAAGCGTGCGCGCTTTCTGGCGCTGATGCCTTACACCGACCTGCATTGAGGAGACAACCATGCAAATCATACTGATGGACAAGGTCGTCAACCTGGGCAACCTCGGTGACGTCGTCAAGGTGAAAGACGGTTACGCGCGTAATTTCCTGATTCCTGCCGGGCGCGCACGCCGTGCCACGGCCGCCAATCTGGAAGTGTTTGCGGCGCAGAAAGCCGAGCTCGAGCGCGTGGCTGCCGAGAAACTGGCCGATGCCCAGCGCCGTGGCGAAAAACTGGAAGGCGGCAGCATATCGATTCCGCACAAGGCGGGTGTGGATGGCCGCCTGTTCGGTTCGATCACCAATGCCGACATTGCGGATGCGCTGAAGGCGCAGGGCCACGAAGTCGTCAAGGCCGAAGTGCGCTTGCCCGACGGCCCGCTCAAGGCTGTGGGCGAATACAGCGTGGTGCTGGCGCTGCACACCGATGTGACGGCGACGATCACCGTGACGGTGGTTGCAGAGTAAGCATCCGACGCCGGTCCGAAAAGGCATCCCCCGGGATGCCTTTTTTTATTCCCGTTTATCCCGTACTTATACACAGCCTGTCCCCGTTTTGTACCTTGGAGGCGGTTCGGCTGAAGACTAGAATCGCGCCATGGCCGCTCTCCACACGCTGAATCCGCAAACCGATACGCAACTGGCGCACATGCGTCTGCCACCGCATTCACTGGAGGCGGAACAGGCCGTGCTGGGGGGCCTGCTGCTGGACAACAGCGCCTGGGATCGC
>JAJXUA010000170.1 GCA_021783275.1 Pseudomonadota bacterium | reverse complement strand
TGCCGAACGTAAAAGCGGTGGCGATTTCCGCCAAAAAGCCGGGCGATGTCGCCAAGCTGGCCGCCGTGGCGCAGAAACTCGCGCCGCATCGCAACGATCCGATCAAGCCGCTGCGGCTGATGATCATGGGCATTCCCAACGTCGGCAAATCCACCCTGATGAACACCTGGGTCAAGCGCCGGGTGGCGGCGGTGGGCGACGAGCCCGCAGTCACCAAATCGCAGCAGCGCATCAATATCTCGCCGCTGCTGTCGCTGGTCGACACCCCGGGCATGACCTGGCCCAAAATCGCGCACGACTCCGACGGCTTCATGCTCGCCGCCAGCCACGCGATCGGCCGCAATGCCGTCATCGACGAGCAGGTGGCGGTGTTTCTGGCGGAAATTCTGCTCGAACGCTACCCGGCCCTGCTGAAGGCGCGCTACGGTTTTGCGCTCGAAGGCCTGGATGCAACCGGCGTGCTGGAAGCCGTCGCCAAACGGCGCGGCTGCGTGATCAAGGGCCGCGGTGGCGAACTCGACCTGGAAAAGGCGGCGATGATCCTGCTGACCGATTACCGCACCGGCACCCTCGGCCGCATCAGCCTGGAAACCCCGGCGAGCCGCCAGGCCATGCTGGCGAAGGCGCAACACAAATCCGCCCCACCCGTCGTAGCCGACGCATCCGATTCCGTCGATTGATTATGGATTTGCCCCGAGGCTTCGCACCTCACTCCCGCTTATCGCAGGTAATGAATGAACGCACGTATCCAGCAGTTGTGGGGTCGTCTACGCCGTTCAACTTGAGGCGATTTCGGGTCAAGTTCGCGCCGAAAAATTGAACTCGATTACCTGTCGATCGCCAGGGCCTGGATTTGCGCCAAGCCCCGACGGCAGCCATGGAATATGCGTTACGGTCTGTTGGATCGATGCGCTACAACGAATCCGACCAATCCGATACTCGCCAGCATGAGCAGGTAATCATCGGGCTCGGGCACCGACGAAGTGACGAAGCTGGCACCAATGTAAGCCTTGTCCATAAACGCCATCGAGCCCGACACAGCCGTCGAAGCAATCAGAAAATTCTCGATCGTCAAGTTGATGCCCCCGCCTGCTTGCCATGTGGCTGAGTCGAGATCGATGCCGGCCGTGGCGTCCCAATAATTTGGGGGCAGGCCAATTGTCGTGGTCGGGGTGCTGACCAGACTGGCTGCTGAAAACACGCCGGGATCGACCAAGTCGAACGCACTGAGCTGGCCTGAGGCCTCGACCCATTTCGCACCCGACCCAAGCAGGATGTAAGTGCCGCGTTCAAATAATGACACGCTGTCCAGATCGAATCCGGCTTTGGGCGAAACACTGATATTGACCAGAGCATCGGTGAAGCTGAGGCCTGCCCCATTAAGCGATGTGACATCGAAATCGGTAGGCGTGAAATAAATCGTGTCATCCAGCACGGTGGGCGTGCCAAACAAGCCCACAAGTGCGTCGTCAAAAGTGAAGTCGACACTGTTCCCACTCAGCGTGACTGTTGCGGCGCTGGCGGCGTGCGCGGCGAGGAATAAGGCTGCGGCATAGGCAAAACTGACTGGCGGTTTCATGCTTGCTCCCAACGATCACCAATATAGGCAAACTCTTATACGCACGGAACATGCCAACCATTGACATTTATTTAATCTTTATAAATCAAATACTTGTGACAACCCCGCTTTTGATATGTGCATCAAAGCCGTGCAATACGCACTATTGCCGAGCGATGCAAGGGGTGCATGGAAAACGAAAGGCATAGGGAGAAACGGCAAACCGGACAAACCGCCCGGGGGACAGCCCATCAAGCCTGCGGGACGTAGCGGCTGCGCCTGCGCTACACGCCCGAACCGCTCATTTCACCGCGCCGAACACCTGCCGCAATAAATCGCTGCCCGCCTGCATCGGGTTGGCACGTATCGCCTGCTCTTTCTCGCCGATCAGGCGATACAGGCGATCGAGCGACTGCCCGGTGACGTACTGCTCGACACTGGCCTGGTTTTTGTCGATCAGATTGAACTGCGCAGCCTGCCCGGCATAACGGTTGTATTGCTGCGCCAGGCTGGTTTTATCGGTGACGGCCTTGACGATGGGGCCGAAGCGTTCGGTCAGTTGCGTTTCGGTCTTGCTGCGAAAAAAGTCGGTGGCCGAGGTGGGGCCGCCGGTCAGGATGCCCCTGGCATCGTCCAGCGTCATCGCTTTTACCGCGCTAACAAGTAGAGTCTTGGCCTCGGGCACGGCAGCCTCGGCAGCACGGTTCATCGCCAGCACCAGCTCATCGGCCTGGCTGCCCATGCCAAACATGCGCATGGTCTTGTCGATTTTTTGCAGGTTTTTCGGCAGCGGGATTTTGAGCGCGGGGTTGCCGTAGAAGCCATCCTTGACGCCCAGTTGCGCGACTGCCGAATCGGCGCCCCGCGTCAGTGCTTCTTTCAATCCCGCGTTGATGTCGGCGTTGGAGAGGGCATCCACGCCGGGGCTGGCTGCGCTGCCTGCCGGCTGGCCGCTGGCTTTGCCCATCGCGTCCTCCAGCGCCTTGTTCCAGTCGAAAGCCAGCGCCGGCGGCGCAAGAACCAGTCCTGCGATGAACAATACGATGCCGTGCTTCATGGTGCGCTCCTGTGTCGGGTTGATGGGGTTGATGTGCATCGCTCAAATGCCCTTGTCTTTCGGCTTTTCCATGCGCTTGCTATGCCGGTTCAAACTGCTGGATAGCTGGGCAATGATTTCGGATGAGGCCTGGATGATCTGGCTGGTGCTGAAGCCGGTAGTGGTCATTTCGCGGAAGAAGGATTTTGCCAGGATGCGGGCCAGCTGATCCGGGTTTTCCACCGCCTTTTCCAGTGCGACGCCGAGGTTGGCACGGGCTTCGCGCACCAGCGCCATCTGGGCGAAGCGGGACGACAGCACGTTTTGCAGTTGCACCACCTGCATGGTTTTGCCGATCAGCATGCCGATCATGCCGAGCCATTCCAGATCGCGCTGGTCCAGCGGGCGACCCGATTTATGCCCGCTGGCAGTGAGGATGCCGACGACCTTGCTGTTGATATGGAAGGGCGCGGCAATCAGGCTGTTGAAACGATCGCGCTGCGGATGCCTGAGATTTGCGTAATCGGCCTCCCCCAGATTGCCGATCAGTTCCGGCGCATCTTCAGCGACCACCCGGTCGAACACGACCGCATGCCGGCTTTGCACATCGTTGCTGATGCGGACGGCTTGGTCCGCGCCGATGGCGAACA
>JAJXUA010000060.1 GCA_021783275.1 Pseudomonadota bacterium | reverse complement strand
GTATTATTATCGGGCTCCCGGCGATCTGGTGTTTTTCAATACGCTGGACCGTCCGTACTCGCATGTCGGCATTTATCTGGGAGAGGGACGTTTCGTACACGCCGCCAGCCGCCGCAGCGGCAGCGTCATGGTATCGCAGCTGCATGATCCGTACTGGCAGGAACGTTATGAAGGGGCGCGGCGGGTGCAATTGCCTGGGGCATCCGGAGAGGGACAAACCGAGTAGTTCGTTACGCTGTTTTCACGGATGACTGTCAATCTTATTGATAACAGTTATCATATCCACTATCATTATTCATCTGCCAAACCGGCGTTTCGTGTCTCAACATACTGCCCTATAAGGATTTACCGCCATGCCTTTCTCCCGCCTCCTGACTGCCTTTGCCCTGATCGGCCTGACACTTCCCGCTCTGGCCGAAGAAGTCGTGGTCTACTCCGCGCGCGCCGAACAGCTGATCAAGCCCCTGTTTGATGCCTATACCAAGGCCACCGGGGTCGAAGTGAAATTCATCACCGACAAGGAAGGCCCGCTGATGGCGCGGCTCAAAGCCGAAGGCAAAAACACGCCTGCCGACATCCTGCTGACCGTGGACGCCGGCAATCTGTGGCAGGCGTCGGAAGAAGGCCTGCTGCGCCCGATTCAGTCCAAAACACTGGCAACCAACATCCCCGCGCATCTGCGTGATCCGGACAATGAATGGTTCGGTCTGTCAATTCGTGCGCGCACGATGGTGTACAACACCAGCAAGGTCAAACCGGCGGATCTCTCCACCTATGAAGACCTGGCGAATCCGAAATGGAAAGGCCGCCTCTGCCTGCGCACCTCGAAAAAGGTCTACAACCAGAGCCTGGTGGCGATGATGATCACCGAATATGGCGAAGGCAAAACCGAAGACATCGTCACTGGCTGGGTCAAAAACCTGGCCACCACACCCTTCCCCGACGACACCAAGGCGATGGAGGCCGTGGCCGCAGGACAATGCGATGTCACCCTCGTCAACACCTATTATTTTGGCCGCCTGATGGAAAAAACGCCGACGCTGCCGCTGGCGATTTTCTGGCCGAACCAGAACCTGAAAAATGCTGCGGCGGGCGTGCATGTCAACGTATCCGGTGCGGGGGTCACCCGCCATGCCAAAAATCCGGCGGGCGCACAGAAACTCATCGAATGGCTGTCATCGCCGCAGGCGCAGAACCTGTTTGCCGACGTGAACATGGAGTACCCGGTCAACAAGTCCGTGGCGGTCGATGCACGTGTCGCCAGCTGGGGCAGCTTCAAGCAGAACCTGATCAACGTCAAACAGGCCGGCACCCTCCAGACACGTGCGGTGAAACTGATGGACCGTGCGGGCTACAAGTAAGCACGCCCTGTCCGCTTGACCGAATCCGCGCTCGCCATCCCCACGCGCCCCGCGACCCCGCTCGCCTGTTCGAGCCGGGTCGTGAGCTTGCGCCCATCCGGATGGACCCTTTTTGCACTGGGGATCGCCGCACTGGTGCTGATTCCGGTGGTGGTCACGCTTTCCTCGTTCAGCCAGATCGACGGCGAACTGCTCGGCCATCTCGCTGAATTCGTCCTGCCCGAACTGCTCGGCAACACGCTCTGGCTGGTGCTGGGGGTGGGTGTCGGTGTCACCGTGCTGGGTGTATCACTGGCCTGGCTCACCGCCATGTGCGAATTCCCCGGACGCGCATTTTTTGACTGGGCCCTGCTCCTGCCGCTGGCTCTACCCGCCTATGTCACGGCCTTTGTCGCCATCGGCCTGCTCGACTTTACCGGCCCACTGCAAACCCTGTTGCGCGAACAGTGGGGGCTGAGCGGATTTCCTGAAATCCGCTCACGCGGCGGCGTCATTCTGGTGATGTCACTGGCGCTGTATCCCTATGTCTTTCTGATCGCCCGCAACGCTTTTGCCACGCAGGGCGCGATTGCACTCGAAGCGGCCCAATCGCTGGGCCTGTCCCGCACCCAGGGATTCTTCCGGGTGGCGCTGCCGATGGCCCGTCCCTGGATCGCCGCCGGACTGATGCTGGCGCTGATGGAAACCCTGGCCGACTTCGGCACCATGGCGGTGTTCAATTACGACACTTTCACCACCGCGATCTACAAAGCCTGGTACAGCCTGTTTTCACTCGCCGCTGCGGCGCAGCTGGCCTCCATCCTCATCGTCTTCGTGCTGGTCATGGTGGTCATCGAACAGCGCTCGCGCCTGCATATGCGCTACGGCAGTGTCGGGCGCGCGTCGGCGTCGCGGCGTATCACGCTCACCCGCGGCCGGGCCGGACTGGCAACGCTGTATGCCGCGCTGATCCTGGCGCTCGCCTTCGTGATTCCGGTGATCCAGCTGACGCTGTGGGCGCGCGAGGTCATGGCAGCGGATCTGGATGCACGCTATGCGTCGTTTGCCTGGCATTCCCTGCTGCTGGCAGGCGGAGGCGCGCTGCTGGTGGTGATCGTGGCCCTGTTGCTGGGCTATGCCGGACGGCAACGCCCACAACCCACCATGGTGTGGATACAGCGGGTCGCCACGCTGGGCTATGCGTTTCCCGGTGCGGTACTCGCGGTCGGGTTTTATATTCCGGTCGCCGCTCTCGACAACGTCATCATCGATCTGCTCGCCCGCTTCGGCATCGAAACCCATGCCGTCCTCAAGGGCACCCTGGCGGTCATGCTGCTGGCCTACCTGGTGCGTTTTCTGGCGGTGGGCTTCGGCCCGCTCGACAGCGGCCTGAACCGCATCACCCGCAGCATCGACGAAGCCGCACGCAATCTAGGGACCGGCAGTGGCGGCCTGCTGACCCGGGTGCATTTGCCGATGCTGCGCACCAGCCTGCTGACCGCCGCGGTGCTGGTGTTTGTGGACATCATGAAGGAAATGCCGATCACTCTGATGACGCGGCCGTTCGGCTGGGACACGCTGGCTATCCGCGTCTTCGAAATGACCAGCGAAGGCGAATGGGAGCGCGCCGCCTTGCCGTCGCTGGCCATCGTGATTGCCGGTATCATTCCCATCCTTCTCCTGACCTGGCGCGGATCGCACTCTCATGGCTGAACTGGTTCTGGATTCGGTCTCCCAGGCCTACGCCCGGCGGCAGATCATTGCCGACCTCAGTTTCACGCTGCCCGAAGGCACGATCGGCTGCCTGCTCGGCCCGTCGGGCTGTGGCAAAACCACTGCGCTGCGCTGCATTTCCGGCTTCGAGGCCATCGCCTCCGGCAGCATCCGGATCGGCGGCGAAACCGTCAGCCGCCCCGGCTGGATGCTGCCGGCCGAACAGCGCCGCATCGGCATGGTGTTCCAGGATTACGCCCTGTTTCCCCACCTCAGCGTGGCCGGCAACGTCGGTTTCGGTCTGCATAATCTTTCCACCCACGCGCGCCGCGAACGCGTCAATGAATTGCTCGCGCTGGTCGGTCTGGACACCCTGGCACAGCGTTTCCCGCACCAGCTGTCCGGGGGACAGCAGCAACGGGTGGCGCTGGCACGGGCACTGGCTCCACGCCCGCGCCTGATCCTGATGGACGAACCTTTTTCCAATCTCGACGTGGAACTGCGTGAACGGCTATCGCTGGAAGTACGCGACATCCTCAAACGCGAAGCCACCACCGCACTCATCGTGACGCACGACCAGCACGAAGCCTTTGCGCTCGCCGACTGGGTCGGCGTCATGAACGAAGGCCGCATCCAGCAGTGGGACACCCCCTACCGCCTGTATCACGAGCCGGTGAATCGTTTTGTCGCCGACTTTGTCGGGCAGGGTGCGCTGCTCACCGGTGAAGTCATCAACCAGCATCAGGTGGAAATCGAACTCGGCGTACTGAACGGGCATATACCGGTGCAATGCGAACCCGAAGGCTGTGACGGGTGTGACCGGCACTGTCTGGTCGATGTGTTGCTGCGTCCTGATGACATCATTCATGACGATGACAGCCTGATGCTGGCCGAAGTTGAAAACAAGGCGTTTCGCGGTGCAGAGTTTCTCTACACACTTAAGCTGCCGAGCGGGCAGCGGGCGCTGTCGCTCGTTCCATCCCATCACGACCACGCCATCGGCGAAAAAATAGGCATCAAACTGGCCGTCGATCACGTCGTCGCGTTTCCCCGCGACTAGTCACCCACTCCATGCTGCCCCAAACCCTGCGCAGTCTGTTACTGAACATCGGCCTCGGTTTCAGCGTCGCGCTGGTACTGATGCTGGCGGTGATCGGGCTGGGCGTGACCCAGATGGCCCACTTGAACGCCGAGCTGGATCGCGTCGTCACCATCAATAACGTCAAAACCCGTCTCGCTTCGCGGATGCGTGACACCCTGCGTGACCGTGGCGTGCTGATGAACAATATCGTCATCACCCAGGATCCCTGGGAAAAAGACCAGATCTTCCTGCAGTTCATGGCCTATGGTGAGCGCTACGCCAAGGATCGGGCCCAGCTGCTTGCCCTGCTGGAAACTCCGGCAGAAAAATCTCTGCTGGCGGATCTGGACATCAACACCTTCAAGAATCAGCCGGTGATTTTCAACATCGTGGAATCTGCACTCAACGGTTCCGACATTCCTTCGCTGCTGCAATTGCAGAAAGAAGCGATCCCGCTGCAAAACAGCCTGATCGAGGCGCTCGACAACATGACGGCCCTGCAGCGCGAAGCCAATGAACTGTCGCTCAGGGAAACCTATGCCGCCTATCAGGCAACGCGTGACCTGATGCTGGTGCTGGGTGGGGTGGCCACGCTGCTGAGTATTTTTGTTGGCGTACTGGTCAGCCGCCGCCTGCTGACGCAAACCCGGCAGGTCGAAGCGGAAAAGCACAAATACCAGACGCTGTTCGAAACCAATTCCGACGCGGTCATCATCCTCAACGACAAAGGGTTTATCGACTGCAATGCCGCTACGCTGACGCTGTTTGGGATGGATACGGTCAACCAGTTTCTGAGCACCCCGATTCCGCAACTCGGCACGCCGATCCAGACCAATGGCATGACCGCTTATGCTCATGCCATGCAGTCGATATCACTGGCCCGTGTCCAGGGCCATGCCAGCATGGACTGGCAGGGACAGCGGCGTGATGGCTCGGTGTTTTCCGCTGAAGTTGCCCTGCACGCCATGCAGCTGGAAGGCCAGCCCGTGTTGCAGGCGATCATGCGTGACGTGTCGGCGCACCGTGCTGCCGAAGCAGCCAGAGAGGTGGCACGCGCAGCGGCACTGCACATGGCACGCGCCAAATCGGACTTCGTTGCCAACGTCAGCCACGAGATCCGCACGCCCATGCACGGCATACTCGGCATGAGCGGTCTGCTGCTCAGAACCACGCTGGATGGCCAGCAGCGCGAATACATTTCGACCCTCAAGGTGTCGGCAGAAAGCCTGCTCACCATCATCAATGACATTCTCGATTTCTCGAAAATCGAGGCGGGCAAGCTCTCCATCGAATATGTCGCGTTTTCCCCTGTCGATCTGTTGCAAAACGCCGTAGCTCTGTTTCGTGCCCGCGCCCTGGAAAAAGATATCCAGCTCACCCTGACACTGCCCGACGCCTGCCCGGCCGCCCTGCTGGGCGACCCCACCCGCATCCGGCAAATCCTGCTCAACCTCATCGACAATGCCATCAAGTTCACCCATCGCGGCAAAGTGGCCGTCGAATTGTCATTTGTCACCGTGCGCGATGAAGTCGGCTGCGAGTTCAAGGTAAGCGACAGCGGCATCGGCATGAGCGAAGACACGCAATCACGCATTTTCCAGGCGTTTTCCCAGGCGGATTCCTCCACCACCCGACGCTACGGCGGAACCGGGCTCGGGCTGGCCATCAGCAACCAGCTGGCCGGGTTGATGGATGGCAAACTCAGCGTCGAAAGCACCTACGGCAGCGGCAGTGTCTTCACCCTGCGCCTGCTGTTACCGACAACCACCCTCCCGGTCGTGACCCTGCCGACCGAACCCGCTCCCCGGCTCAGCGGGCACGTGCTGGTGGTCGAGGATCATCCGGTCAACCAGAAACTGCTGGGCTACCAGCTGCGTGAAATGGGTTTGCAATACACCCTGGCCACCAGCGGGATCGAGGCACTGGCCTGTCTGGCGCAGCAAACCTACGACCTGATCCTGATGGATTGGCAAATGCCGGTCATGGACGGCCTGGAAGCGACGCGCCGGATCCGCGCTCTGGCTTCAGACCGCGGCTCGCTGCCCATCATTGCGCTCACAGCCAATACCAGTCAGGGCTTTCGCGAAACCTGTCTGGCGGCAGGTGCCAATGATTACCTCTCCAAACCCTATACCGAGAGCGCGCTGGCGGCGGTGCTGGGCCAATGGCTGGAAACAAGCGCACCGGCCAAGCCGGTGGAGATGCTGCTCGATCTCGACACGCTGCATGCGCGCTATCCCGACAAGCCCGAGCTGGTGAACGAATTGCGCCAGGTATTCATCGACACCACCCGTGCCAGCCTCACCAGCCTGCGGGCGAGTGCCCACGCGGGCGATGCGGCTTCATGCCGCAAGGAGGCGCATGCCCTCAAGGGTGCAGCCGCCAGCGTTCTCGCCCTGCGGTTTCAGGCAGGCGCCGCCGAGATCGAAAGCCTGGCACTAGCGGGTAACTTTGCTGCGATTCAGGATGTGCTGACCGCGCTGGACGACCTGCTCAGCCGGCACAGTTAAGGGCATTTTTCGCCTGTCCTCAGGTTGCGCCACCCGCCCGGTTGAGTCGCCGCCTGGTCCGGGTTTCAGTATTGGCCCCATCCGCGCCAGCCTTTCCTACTAATTCAAGGGATCGCGCTCAAGTCACTCTGGCTTGCTCCGTTACTAGCCTTAGCCGAAGCTCAACCACTCGCCCGAAGGCGACTGGATTTTTAACGCTAAAGGCATGTTTTTTCAGAGCAATCCCATGAAAACCGTTACCCGATTCCTGCCACTTTTCTTTGCCACGGTCATCCTCCTGCCCGCTCCGGCACTGGCTCAATCTCCCCCGATGAACGGCTTGACCGGCGAAGACCTGAAAGCCGCCAGCGAACGCATCCGCGAAACCGGCCTGCAAATGCAGAAGGACATCCAGGAACGGCTGCAGAAAATCCGCCGCGAACGCATCGCGCTGGCAGACAAACAGGCGCTGGAGCGCCGCCAGGAAGCCGAGCGCGAGCAGCGCCAGGCCGAAATCGACAAGGCGGCGCTGGCGGCCACGAAGGAAGCCAAACAGCGTGAGGCGCTGGCCGCCGCGCAGGATAAAGCCCGTCGTGAAAACGCCGCCCGGCTCGCCCAACTCGAACGCGTGCGGCAGGCCCAGCTTAAAGAAAAAGCCGACCAGGAAGCCGAGCTCGAACGCGCCCAGCAGGAATCACTCGACAGCTACAAAGCCGGCTCCAAAAAACAGAAACTTGGCTCCGAAGCCCAGTTCGGAATTGACCTATAGTGTTTTGACAACCCACCCCAACCCCAAGGAGGAAGACTGATGAAAATTTCCCGTCTCACGGCCGCCGGTGCAGGTGCACTGGCCCTGCTGGCCGCAGTATCCGGGCAGGCGCAGAGCATTTCGCGTGGCGAAGTGATCGCCTCGACCTGCTACACCTGCCATGGCACCCACGGTGTCAGCCCCAGCACGATCCCGAGCATCGATTACATCCCGGCCAACCGGATCGTGGATACGCTGAAAGCCTACAAGGCGGGCACGCGCTATTCGACCATCATGGGACGTCACGCCACCGCCTATACCGACGAGGAAATCGTCGAGGCCGCCAATCACATTGCCAGCCAGCAAAAGAGGGGGAAATAACATGTCCAGATTTTCGCGTCGCGACTTTGTCAAATTCATGGGGGCCGGTGGTGCCTTGTCGGCTTTCGGACTGACGGGCTGCGAAACCACCCCCAAATCTGCGACGGCTTCGGCCAAGGCCGGTCCGCGCGTCGTCATCGTCGGCGGCGGCTTCGGCGGTGCCACCTGCGCCAAATACCTGCGCCTGTATGACGCCGGCCTCAACGTCACGCTGGTGGAACAAAATGCACGCTATGTCACCTGTCCCGGCAGCAACTGGGTGCTGGGCGGCATGCGCAAAGTCGAAGACATCACCCAGAGCTACGACGCGCTGCGCAGCAAACACGGCGTCAATGTCATCCACGACACCGTCGTCGCGGTCGATGCCACGGCAAAACAGGTGCGACTGGAAAGCGGCCAGACGCTCAGCTACGACCGCCTGGTGATGTCGCCCGGCATCGATTTCCGCTGGGGCGGGATTGAGGGCTACGACGAAAAGGCCAGCCTCGTCATGCCCCACGCCTGGAAAGCCGGCCCGCAGACCGTGCTGCTTTACCGGCAATTGCAGGCCATGCCCGACGGCGGCACCTTCATCATGGCGCCGCCCACCATGCCGTTTCGCTGCCCGCCGGGGCCACCCGAACGCGCCAGCATGGTGGCGCATTATTTCAAGACGCATAAGCCGAAGTCGAAGATACTCATCCTCGACGCCAAGGACAATTTCTCCAAGCAGGCGCTGTTTACCCAGGGCTGGGATCGCCTCTACCCCGGCATGATCGAATGGGTACCCGCGACCAGCGGCGGCAAAATCGTGCGCGTCGATACCGCAGCCGGCACGGTGCATACCGATAATGGCGATACGCACAAAGGCAGCGTGACCAACATCATCCCCGCCCAGCTGGCACCGCGTATCGCTTCGGCGAGCGGGCTCACCAACGCGGCAGGCTGGTGCCCGGTCAACCAGACCACGTTTGAATCGACCCTGGTACCCGGCATCCATGTCATCGGCGACGCCTCGGTGGCCGGAGCCCTGCCAAAATCGGGCCACAGCGCCAACAACATCGCCAAAATGACCGCCGCCGCCATCGTCTCGCTGTTCCGCGGCGTCCCCGTGCCGCAGCCCTCGCACGTCAACACCTGCTACAGCCTGGTCGGTCCCGACTATGGCATCAGCATTGCGGCGGTGTATCGCCTCGGCGAAGACGGCCAGTTGCAGGGCATCAAGGGATCGGGCGGCCTGAGCCCGGCCGACGGCACCGACCAGCAGCGCAGCCGGGAAGCCGGCTACGCGCAGGGCTGGTACAAGAGCATCGTCGCCGACTCGTTCGGCTGATCGCCACGCGCGTCAGCAAACAGGCCGCATGATGCGGCCTGTTTGCTGTCCGGCATTCGGGAATTGCTTGCGATCCGTTATAGTCACCCGCCATCCGGCCGTGCGCGTGTATCTGCCTGAAAAAACCGTTAACCACAGAGACACAGAGAACACAGAGGGGGCCGGGTGTTGCGGGTAGTCCGGGGCCCCCTGACCGGTGAAATCCCGTTGTGATCGACACGCTATAGATTGACAGACTCTCTCTGTGCCTCTGTGCCTCTGTGGTGAAGAATTTAGGATCATGGATCATCCGTTCACCGACCTTCACACGCTCGAACAGCGTTTCGCCGACGGCCTCGCTGCGATGCTCGCCGCGCACCCGAGCCCCGGCGTCTACATCCTCGTGCTTGCCAACGCCGCGCGTGACGCGGCGCTGGACGCCGTGCTAACGCCCGCCCTTGCCGCACGCCACCACGAACTTGTCGCCACACTCACCGCCCGGCTGCGACGCGGCGACATGCCGGACGAGCCCGATGACGACATGATGGTGTTTCTCAAGCTTGCGCTCATCGGATTCGAGCATCGCGGCCGTGTCGAACATCGCAGCGACGGCCCCTGGCAAGCTCGCTTCAACCCGCTGCGCGCGCTGCGTCCGCCGCGCGCCAGCGGCCAGCGCTACGAAGGTCTGCTGCGCGCATTCGACCCCGCCGGCTTTCATTTCAACAAGCCGTTCCTTGAACGTGAAATCCTCTGGTCAGGCGAACTCGATGGCAAAACCACGCGCCTGCTGTACAACAAGTTTCCCTTTGCGCGCCTGCACGGTCTGGTCGTCCCCGAACCCAAGCGTTGTCGGCCGCAAATGCTCAGCGCCGAATACCACGACTGGGCCTGGAACCTGTGTGCCCAGAGCGGCATCACCGACCTCTGCCTCGGCTACAACAGCGCCGACGCCGGAGCGTCGGTCAATCATCTGCATTTCCAGAGTTTCGTGCCGGATGCCCCGCTCGCCATCCTTGATCCGCGCTTCAGCCACAACGGCGGCGATCACGACTATCCCCTGCCCTGCTGGCATCTGCCGGATCGCGCCGCAGCCTGGCAACATCTCGATGGTCTGCATCAGCGCAACCAGCCCTACAACCTGATCTACCACCGCGCGGGGCTGCACTGCATCGCCCGTGTGCCGCAGGACAGCCCGCAACTCCATGCAGCAAACCGAGGCTACGGCTGGAGCGAAATGGCGGGGGTAGTGACGCTGTACAGCCGTGAGGTTTATGACGCCTGGACGGGGAAGCGATTTGCCGCCGATCTGAGGCAGTTTAGCCCGCGAGGCTAGAGTTCGATCACCTGCCCCTGGATCAGGGCTTTGGGCTTCCAGCCGGGCACGGTGTCACTCAGCTCGATCATGATCGCAGTCTCGTTGCCCGGCTTGAGATGGGTGATCCAGACTTCGGGTTCTACAGTGAGTGCGCCGAGTTCGGCCGCCAGCGAATCCGGCCAGTGATGGCAGGAAGCCCTGGCCACCTCAACCAGCGCGTTTTCAAACGAGGTCTCGATGATGAGATGGCGCAGGTCGGGAATGGCATTGACGGCGGCAATGAAGGCGTCGCTGTGCGTGGTATCGCCGCTGAAGACCAGGCTGCCGGTCGGGGTGGCCAAGTGGTAGCCGCAGGCGGGCACGACGTGGTGGGCGGGCAGCGGGGTGAAACGGCGCTGCCCCAGCGTGAGGCTGCTACCCGCCATGATCGGCTGGAAGCGCAGCCAGGGCTGATCAATGCTGGGGATTTCTCGAAAATCCGGCCACAGATGCCAGTTGAACAGATGCGCCGACAAGACGTTCAGCACCTCGGGCAAGGCATATACGACCACCGGGGTATCACGCAGGTCGCCCACGCTGTCGAGCAGCAGCGGCAAGCCCAGCACATGATCGAGATGGGCATGGGTGATCAGCACATGATCAATTTTGAGTAACTGTTCGAAATCGAGTGTGGTGACACCCGTACCGGCATCGATCAGCACATCGTCATCGACTTTGAGACAGGTGGTGTGACGGCCGCTGCCTATGCCGCCGCTGCATCCCAGGATGGTGAGTTTCGTGCTCATTTGGTGGTATAGACAAACACGCCGTCCCAATCCGCAGGCGGCGGCACTTCGCGAAAATGCGCAATGCGCTCCAGGTAGATATCGTACAGCGTACGGGGCGCCTGCGCATTAAGCGCCATCAGTGCCGCTTCGGCTGCCTGCCAGTCCTGTCGCTGGTAATGCCGGTACGCGGTCTCGAATCCGGCTGCAGCCTGCTGTGCGGCTTCGGAAAAACCGGCTTTCAGGCCCAGCGGTTCGTAGATGGCCACCGGCAGCGCCTTGCCCTTGACCCGCACGTCGTCGATCTTCATGTACGCATGCTCGGGGTCGGCCTCGACTGTGGGCTGGGTGACGAGGATGCCCACGCCATACTGCTTGGTGATGCCTTCCAGCCGCGAGCCCAGGTTCACCGCATCGCCCATGACGGTATACGACATGCGAAATTCCGAACCCATATTGCCGACGCTCATGCGGCCGGTATTGACGCCGACACCGATTTTCACTTCGGGCCAGCCGCGCGCGGCGAATTCGCGGTTCAACTGCGGCAGTGCGGCCTGCATGGCCAGCGCGGTGCGCACGGCGCGTGACGCATGGTCGGCCAGATCCACCGGCGCGTTCCAGAACGCCATGATCGCGTCGCCGATGTACTTGTCGATGGTGCCACGATGTTCCTGCACGATGCGCGTCATGGTCGAGAGATAGGCATTGAGCACTTCGGCGAGTTCGGCTGGTGGCAGGTTCTCGGAAAAATCCGTGAAGCCGCGAATGTCGGAAAACAGCACGCTCATGTCACGCGAGCGGCCCTCCATCGTGTAGTGCGCGGGGTCCTGGCTCATCTCATCCGCCAGTTCGGGCGGTACATACTGGCCGAAGAGTTTGGTGATCTGCCGCTTGCTACGGGTGGCGGCAAAAAAACCATAGGCCGTATTCAGCGCATACAAGCCCAGCAACGTGATCATCGGCGCTGCCAGCGGCACCACCCATTGCTGCTGCCAGGCGGCGGCATAGGCTGCGAGCAACGCGCCCAGCAGCAGCACGGTCACGGCCAGTCCCGGCAAGGGGCCAAAACGCAGCAGCACGACGATCAACAATCCCCCCAGCACCAGCACGGCCAGCAGCCGCGCATCATTTGCCCAGGGCGGGGTGCTGCGCGTCGTGCCGTCGAGCAAACCGGCGATGAGATGGGCGTGAATTTCCACTCCCGGAAACGTGCTGGAAAACGGCGTAACCCGCAGATCAGACAATCCCGGCGCCGTGGAGCCCACCAGCACGATGCGGTTTTCCAGGCTGGCCAGCGGGGTCTTGCCTGCCAGCACCTGCGCCGCCGAAAGCATGGGGAATGGTGAATTCGCATGGTATGGGACATGCACTGTGCCGTCCTGCGACAGCTTGACGCGCAAGCCCCCGACTTCGATCCACGGGGTGCGGTAGGTACGCCCTGCGAACTGCACAGTCGTCACACCCGCCAGCGCAGGCTCACTGCCAAACGCCATGCGCAGCGTGGATGCAGACAACGCCAGATAGTAGCCCCGGTCAAATGGCGCGACGAGATGCATGCGTCGCGCAGTACCGTCGGCGTCCGCCTGCATGTTGAAAAATCCGCCGCCGGGGGCGGCGCGCTGAAACTGCGCAAGGTTGGCCCCGTAACCCGTGAGCACCTCACCGGGTTCAAGCGGCGCAAAGCTTCCGGCAGGCAGGTCGGGCAGCGGCAATGCGCCGGTGCGCGCCTCGCCATACCCGGCCGGCAGAAAATAATAGCCTAGCGAAACCGGCCGGTCGGCCAGGGCACGGGCAAAGCGCGCATCGTAATCGAGGCGCGGCGCAAGCTTGTCCACTGCGGTGCGGAAAACCGGACTGGCTGCCAGGTCGCCCTGCGCCAGCTGTTGCAGGCTGGCAAGCCCCGAGCTGGTATCGGGTTCGGCAAACACCACGTCAAAGCCCACTGCGGCGACGCCATAACGATCAAACAGCTGATCGACCAGTCGCGTCATCACGTCGCGATTCCAGGGCCAGCGCCCGACACTTTTCAGGCTGGCTTCGTCGATGTCGAGTATCGCAATACGGTCATCGGCCCCGGTCAGCGCGGTCTGCCTGAGCCAGGTGTCATACAGCCAGGCTTCGGCGCGCTGCATCGGCGTGCGCGTGACGATCCCGGCCACCTGCGCTGCCATCAGCAGCACAAACAGACCGGACAGGCCCGCCTGTATCCAGCGGGTCGCAGCGCGATTCACTTGATACGGTAGAAACGGTCGGTGAGGGCCTTGCCGCGCACCGCATCCATGCGCCCGCCCACCGCTTCGCCCAGCTTATCCAGCCGGTCAGCCGGATGCGGATGGGTTTTGTAGAGCAGACTGGTGCGGCCATCCTTGGCCGGCAGGCTTGCCATGTCCTGCAACACATTCGGCAAGCCCCACGGGTCGTAGCCCGCGCGGGCCGCGAACACCATGCCGACCCGGTCCGCTTCAAATTCGGCGTCCTTGTCGAGACCGCGCGCCAGAATTTCGGCCCCGTTGCCGATCAGGTTCTGCACCACCTGGTCACTGCCCTGCGTCTTGTTGCTGGCCGCTTGTCCCAGCACGCCGATCAGGCTCGATTTCTTCAGCACCTTGAGATGATGCTTGCGGGTGACGTGGGCGATTTCATGCCCCAGCACCCCGGCCAGCTCAGCTTCGCTATTGAGTCGGCGATACAGTCCCTTGGTCAAAAACACATAGCCACCCGGGGCAGCAAACGCATTGATGTCTTCCGAATTCACCACGCCAAAATGCCAGGTCAGATCCCTGCGCCCGGTTTGTTGCGCGACCCAGCGCCCCACCAGATTGACATAGCGTTGCAGTTTGTCGTCACGCACCAGTGGCACCGCACCCAACAGATTGCCTGCGATCTGCTGGCCGATACGGTTTTCTTCTTCGGGCGAATAATCGCCGAACAGGGCAAAACCCAGTTGCTGCGCATCGATTTTCTGTTTGCCCGATGCGGACGTGGGGGCGGCATTCTGCGTGTTGTCCGGCGCAGGCGTCTTGCTCTCCTGGCCTTTGTTCAGTTCCTGATTGATGCGCTCTTCCAGTGCCTTGCCCAGATCAAAGGCGATCGCCTGGCTGCTGCACGCCAGCAGGCAGGCCACGAGTAGCGGAGCTGTGCGCTTCATGGCCGGTCTCCCCACGGCGAATCATTCTGGCTGGACTGGCTTTTGGGCTCAGGCAGGGATGCCACCTGGCTCACCGCGAGTTTGCCCTGATTTGCGAACTGCCTGGCCTGGGTTGCAGTCACCGTGGTGCTGTCCAGCCGCGCCAGTTCAGCAGCATCAAATTTCGCCTGCTTCAGGTCTTCGTCATTCAAACCGCGCAAGCCGGCCACGGCGACGACCTTGCTCGGGTTGGACTTGCTGGTCGCCACCCCCACC
>JAJXUA010000169.1 GCA_021783275.1 Pseudomonadota bacterium | reverse complement strand
TCGGTGCAGAAGTGTTTGACGCTAAAGGAGTGTCGCTCGGCATGGCCGGACAGGCCGGAAAAATTCTGGCACGTGGCGTCCAGCGAGCGGGGCAATTGACCGCGCGCTGGCAGGATGACCATGGCACCTCCCACGCGTGTTCGTTCCCCTATCGGCTGACAGCGCCAGCCAGGGGCAAGGGCATGACAAGCTATCAGGCAATCAACGCGACCTGCACATCGGTCGGCGCGCTTTCGCGGAGTGGTAGGTGATGGCTGACATTTGTTGCAATCCAGATCCGGCGACCAACCTCCATGAAATTCCGCCCGCGAGAAAGACGTCCGCAAAAGATTTATTTTCGGCCCGGCGCATCGACACGCCAGCACGTTGTCGCCACGTATTCCAACGTATCGGCGGCTTGTTTCTGATCTTGCTGCTGTTCGCCTGCAACTCGACACCGGCACATGCGGATTGTTCATTCGACAAGCACCAGGGTGTTTACTACACGCCATCTCCGGTCAACTTCACGCTACCCAGCACCATCACGATTCCGTTCACCCTGACAACAAATGCCGTAATCGGCTCACCCGTGTCGGCCACGCCCTCGAATCCTCCAAAGGTAACCTGCACATACGGCACGCCGTACGGCGTGCAAAACCTGGTCGGCGGGGCGCCGACTGGCGGATCCAACTACATCTATCCGACCTCGGTATCCGGTCTCGGCTACCAGCTGATCCACGCCAATAACCCATCCAGTTTCATGGGCCCTTACCCGACTTACACCACCACCGGCGGCACTTCCACCTACAGCGTCGGCAGCACGTTGCAACTGGTGCAGACCGGGCCGATTGCGAACGGCAGCGTGCTGCCCGCCGGCACCTTCGCCAATTGGCAGTGGGGCAGTATCGTGCCCGAATATTTTGTGCTGACCAATTCGATCACCTTCGTGGCTTCGGCATGCAATGTCAGCTCAACCTCTCTCAATGTCACGCTGCCGACCGTCGCGACAAGCGCATTTTCCGGCAAGGACAGCACCGCAGGTCCGACACCATTCAACATCACGATGACCTGCCCCAGTGGCTCCACGGCCACGTTGGCGATCATGTTCACGGCGTCCAGCGGGGTACCGGCGGGGTACAACAACGTCCTGATGAACACCGGCAGCGCCACCGGACTGGGCGTGGAATTACGTGACGGAAGCGCGAACACGGTCGTTTTCGGGAACACCACGGTCGTAGGAACGACGCCGTCCGGCGCGCTGTCCATCCCCTACACTGCTCGGTACCACGCCATCTCCAATACCATCACGGCAGGCAGTGTCGCGGCCACGGCGACCTTCACCCTGAGCTACCAGTGAGACCTGCGTCGCCCGGGTTCAAAGGCGTTGCCCGTTGTGTACCTTCATGGGGCTTGGGTAGCCGGCATGGCTGCAAGTGCCGACCGTTCGCCGCAAATTCGCAGAACTTCAGCCCGTTGCCTTACGCAAAGGTCTGGGTGACCAGCTTGGCCTGCGCCGCCGTTTTGTCGGTCGCGTTCAGGTAGCCAAGAAAGTAGGTCAGCAGGCGATTGTTGTCCGCCGTCGTCGTATCGAGGCTGGTTACGGTCAGGGAGTAGGTCGTGGGTGCGGCTGCCGCACTGGCGGTTGCGCCGTGGCAGGCGAGCCGGAGTCCCACGGCATCTGCGCTGACCTGATGGGATTGCAGCGCATTCATTCGCGCCTGACTGACCGCGCAGGTGGGTGCAACGACGGCACCCGAAAACACGATCCGTCCACTCGTGGCCCTCGCGTTCGAGGTGCCGAAGATCAAGGCCAATACGCAACCTGCCAAGACGGTGCAAAGCTGACCTGTCATGCCGTTCTCCTTGTGACACCCGCAAAATCATCGGGTGCTTAAAGGTGCCTTCGGCCGGTACATGCCGACCTTTACAGGTTCTGCTTGCGCAGGTTGTGGAATTGTGATTGCGCTCACACTTCAATGTGTGCGGAGCCTGTGGCAGGCTCCGGTTAAGGCTCAGGCGAACGTGCGAGCAGCGTCGACAAGCGTGAATGCACATCGGAACTTTGCTGACACGCCATAAGCGGCAGCTCATCCCTGCCTGCTACCGGTATCGGCGCGTGGCCGCCAAACTTTATCAGCGTGACGAGATGTACTTCTCGCGCCGGATCTGCGCCACCGGCAGGCCGAACTCCTTCAGCGCGGCGAACGCGGCGTCGACCATGTTGGGGTTGCCGCACAGATAGGCGATGTCGCGATCGGGGTGCGGCCCCAGTTCGGCCAGCACGTGCTGCACGTGGCCGCTGCGGTCGGTCGGCCGCGGCACGGCGCGCGGCTGGCGGCTGAGGCAGCCGTGGAAGAGGAAGTTCGGATGGCGCTGCGCGAACGCCTCGAACTCCGCGTCGTACAGCAGTTCGGCTTCGCTGCGCGCGCCATACAGCAGCACCACCTGACGATCGCCCTGCGCCAGCAGCTTTTCGATCTGCGGCAGCATCGCGCGGTACGGGGTGACGCCGGTGCCGGTGGCCAGCAGCAGGTAGCGCGGGTGGGTGTCGGTCGGCTGCAGGCAGAAGCGCCCGTACGGGCCGCTGGCGTCGATGCTGCCGCCATGCGCCAGCTCGCCCAGCAGGCAGGTGGCGGCGCCGCCTTCCACGTAGCTCACCGCGATCTCGATGCGCTGCACCGGGCTCGCACCATCGCCCACGCTGGCCACCGAATAGCTGCGCTTGGTCGCCGTGCCGTCGTCGTAGTGGAAATGCACCTGCAGGAACTGTCCGGGCTGGAATGCCAGCGGCTGGCCGTCCACGCGTTCGAACACGAGGTGGCGCACGCTGGGTGCGAGCATGACGCTGTCGACGAGGCGCAGCGGAAAGTGGTCGGCCATGGCGATTCCGGAAACGATGAGTGCACCCGACAGCTCGGGCGTCGGCGGCAAGCCCGCTATAATAGGTTGCTGTGCCTTATCGACCAAGCCGTCCTGCCACGGCGCCACCGCGCACGGCGCGGCCGGAGCCTGCCGCAGATTCCCACCCTTTGGCGGTACCCATGACCTCAGCACCCGCACTCGTCGTCGACAACCTGCGCAAGACCTACGGCAACGGCGTGGAGGCCCTCAAGGGCATCTCGCTGACCGTGCAGCCCGGTGATTTCTTCGCCCTGCTCGGCCCCAACGGCGCCGGCAAATCCACCCTGATCGGCATCCTCTCCTCGCTGGTGAACTCCAGCAGCGGCGACGCCCGCGTGTTCGGCGTGTCGGTGAACCGGCAGCGCAGCGAGGCGATGAGGCTGATCGGTCTGGTGCCACAGGAGATC
>JAJXUA010000168.1 GCA_021783275.1 Pseudomonadota bacterium | reverse complement strand
TGATGTATCGCGAGATCAAGCAATCGACCACCGACATCGAACGCATGTTTGCCCTGCTCAACCGTCCGCGCGAAATTGAAGACCAGCCCGATGCCCGCACCCTGGATGTGATTGCGGGCGAAGTGCAGTTCAGCCACGTTTCATTTGCCTACAACGCCGACCGCCCGATCCTGTTCGATGTGAGTTTTACCATCCCGGCAGGCAAAACCGTGGCCGTCATCGGCGCCTCCGGCTCGGGCAAATCGACCCTGGCGCGCCTGCTGTTCCGTTTTTATGATGTGCAGCAGGGCAGCATCCGTATCGACGGTCAGGATATCCGCCACGTCACCCAGGACTCGCTGCGCCATGCCATCGGCGTGGTGCCGCAGGACACCGTGCTGTTCAACAACAGCATCCGTCACAACATTGCCTATGGCCGGCCCGACGCCAGCGATGCCGAGGTGGTGGAGGCCGCACGTGCCGCGCACATCCTGAATTTCGTCGAACGCCTGCCGCAGGGCTGGGAGACGGTCGTCGGCGAGCGCGGACTGAAACTTTCCGGCGGCGAAAAACAGCGCGTCGCCATCGCCCGCACGCTGCTGAAAAACCCCGCCATCCTCATCCTCGACGAAGCCACCTCCGCGCTGGATACCCACACCGAAAAGGCCATCCAGGCCGAGCTGCTGGAAATCGCCAAAAGCCGCACCAGCCTCATCATCGCCCACCGACTTTCCACTATCGTCGATGCCGATGAAATCCTGGTGATGGACGCCGGACGCATCGTCGAACGCGGCCGCCATGCCGAACTGCTTGCCGCCAATGGCCGCTATGCCGTGATGTGGGCCTTGCAGCAGCAGAGCGAAGAAGAGGGTGGCGTGTAAGGAGATATTGCCAAAAGTCTATAAATAGACTATTTTGATTAAAAGTTCATTTATGAATCCATCGGAGCATCGATGCCCAACGCCGCACGCGCCCTCAAGCCACACAGCCCACCCGACAGCCGCGCTATCGCCGCTGCCGGTCTGCGCGCTTTCTTCAACATCGCACGCGACTGGCAACTCAACACCGACGCGCAGATGGTGCTGCTGGGCACGCCCGGCCGGTCGACTTTCTTCAAGTGGAAGGCCGCGCCCGAAAGCGCCGATCTCAAACGCGACACCCTCGAACGCCTGTCTTATATTCTGGGCATCTACAAAGCGCTGCAGATCTTGCTGCCCGACACTGCTGCCACCGACGCCTGGGTGAAGAAGCCCAACACCGCGCCGCTCTTTGGCGGCCAGAGCGCGCTCGACCGCATGCTTGGCGGCAACGTCGCCGACCTGATGGTGGTGCGCCAATACCTGGACGTACAGCGCGGCGGCTGGGCTTGACCTATCCCGTCACGCGTCTGAAGTGGAACCCGGCGTACCGGGTCATCCCTAGCCGCTTTCCCGCCGTCGGCCTGTTTGAACGCGTTGCCCGTCCCGAGGATTTCGACGCGCTCTACGCGCTGGAAGCCCTGACCAACGACCGCCTGCGCGACGAAGTCGGTGACATCCGTCTGGTGCCTGCCGAAGAACGCCTGATCGGCCCCGGCAGCACCTGCATCATGGCCGCTTTTACCCATCCCAACCCGCAGGGCAGCCGCTTTTCCGACGGCAGCTACGGCGTCTTTTACTGCGCCCGCAAGCGCGACACCGCCATCGCCGAAACCCGCCACCACGCCGCGCTATTCATGGCCGCCACCGCCGAGCCGCCGATGCGGCTGCAAATGCGGCTCTACAGCGTGGAAGTCCAGGGCAAGGCCGCCGACCTGCGCGCCGCCAGCCAGACCGACCCCCGCATCGTCGCCCCCAACGACTACCGCCATGCGCAAGGCATCGGACGACAACTCCGGGCCGAAGGCGCGCTGGGCATCGTCTACCCCTCGGTGCGATACCCCGGCGGCGTATGTCTCGCCGCCCTGCGCACCGGCATCGTCAAGAACTGCCTCCACGCCGCCCACCTGGAATACCAGTGGAACGGGCAGGGCATCGAGGCGGTGTTCGAGGTGAATCAGGTGCTGTGAGGCAGACTGGTCTGTTGAGGTTTTCAGAAATCATGACTGCGAAACGTCATGCAACAGGGAAACATCCATAATCAAATCGCGCACGGCGAGGGGATGGCAGCGCCGTACAGTAATCAGACCGGTATTAACTCCGGGGTTGTGATATACCAGATGTGGTGCTTAAATAAGTACCTGATCAAGTATTGGAGTTGAGCATGAACATCGTTCCCGCCCAGGAAATCAAGCGCCGCGGCATCGCTGCGGTGGACGAAGCGCTGGCCCAGGGCCCCGTGCATATCGTGAAGAACAACCGTGCGCAATACGTGGTGCTCACCGAGGCGCGCTATCAGGAATTGCTCGAAATGCAGGAAGAGGCTGTCCTCGCCCGCGTCAAGGCATCCCTGGAAGACGCCAAGGCCGGCCGCACCACCCGGCACCGCAGCGTCGATGCGCTGTTAAAGCATCTAGACAAAGCCGCTGAATGAGCTGGACGCTCGTCACCACCGCCAGCTTCGACCGCCGCGCCCGCAAATTCCTCACCCGGCACCCAGACTTGCGGCCCCGGCTCGCCGAGACGCTCGAAAAACTGCGCACCGATCCTTTCGAGCCCGGCCTGCGTTTGCACCCCCTCACCGGCAAACTCCAGGGTATGCAGGCCGTCAGCCTGACCTACAGCTACCGCATCACACTCACCCTGCAAATCACCGAGCACGAAATCCTGCTGCTCGATATCGGCAGCCACGATGAGGTGTATGGATGAGGCGTAAGTGAACAGTATTGAGACATGTCGATGAAATCGATTTTTATCGACCTGTTTCGTTGACGTGTCGATGCCATCGACCTAATGAACCGCCCCGGATTTTGAGGAGGCTCCTTTTCCCAAGAGAATGGAGCCATGATGAAGAAACCCACGACGAACAAATATTCCCCTGAAGTACGCGAACGCGCGGTGCGCATGGTGCAGGAACACCGAGGCGAGTATTCCTCGCCATGGGCGGCGGTCGAGTCCATTGCTCCCAAGATCGGTTGTTCGCCCCATACCCTGCATGAATGGGTCAAACGGCATGAGGTCGATACCGGGCTGCGCGACGGCGTGACCAGCGAAGAGCGCGAGCGCATCAAAGCACTGGAACGCGAGGTCAAGGAACTGCGCCGTGCCAACAAGATATTGAAGCTGGCGAGCGCGTTTTTTGCCCAGGCGGAGCTCGACCGCCGTCTGAAGTCATGAACACCTTCGTCGATGTGCATCGTGATGCTTTCGGGGTCGAGCCGATCTGCGCGGTCTTGCAGATTGCCCCGTCAGGCTA
>JAJXUA010000167.1 GCA_021783275.1 Pseudomonadota bacterium | reverse complement strand
ACCGTTTTCTCAATGACGCGATCGAAGTCGATGTGGATGCCCTGTCCGACGGCGAGCAGGTGGTGATCGGCGGGATCATGCAGCACATCGAACAGGCCGGCGTGCATTCGGGCGACTCGGCATGTTCGCTGCCGCCTTACAGCCTGTCGAAAGACATCCAGGACGAACTGCGTCGCCAGACGGTGGCGATGGCAAAAGCGCTGAAGGTGGTGGGGCTGATGAACGTGCAGTTCGCGATCCAGGGCGAGACTGTCTATGTGCTCGAAGTGAACCCGCGCGCGTCGCGTACCGTGCCCTATGTGTCCAAGGCCATCGGCGCGCCGTTGGCCAAGATCGCGGCACGGGCCATGGCCGGGATTTCGCTGGCGGCACAGGGCTTTACACAGGAAGTCATTCCACCGTATTTTTCGGTCAAGGAAGCGGTGTTCCCGTTCCGCAAGTTTCCCGGTGTCGATACCATCCTTGGTCCCGAGATGAAATCGACCGGCGAGGTCATGGGAGTGGGCAACACCTTCGGCGAAGCCTTTGTCAAATCACAGCTCGCGGCAAGCGATGCACTGCCCAAACCCGGTGGACGGGCTTTTGTCAGCGTCCGTTCCGGTGACCGCGCGGCCGTGATCGAGGTGGCGCAGGCCTTGCGCGAACTCGGTTTCGATCTGGTGGCCACCCGCGGAACGGCGCAGGCAATCGACGGAGCAGGGATACCGGTGGCCATCGTCAACAAGGTCAAGGAAGGTCGGCCGCATATTGTCGACATGATCAAGAACGGTGATATCGATTTCATTGTCAACGTCGTCGAAGACAAGAAAGCGGTGAAAGACTCCTACGCGATTCGCGCTGAAGCGCTGGCACGCCGTGTGGTGTATTTCACAACACTTGCCGGTGCGCATGCCGCATGTATGGGTATGCAGCACGGCAGCGAGCTTGAAGTCTATTCCCTGCAATCGCTGCATCAGCGGCTGCATTAATTTCGATAAGGTCAACCCGTGAACAAAGTCCCCTTAACGGTCATCGGTGCGGAAAAACTGCGCGCTGAATTACAGCATCTGAAAGCGGTCGAGCGTCCCGCCGTGATCCAGGCCATTGCCGAGGCACGTGCACAAGGCGATTTGTCGGAAAACGCCGAATACGATGCAGCCAAAGAGAAGCAGGGCTTCATCGAAGGCCGGATTGCCGATCTGGAAGGCAAGCTGTCGAACGCGCAGATCATTGACCCGGCGTCGGTCGATGCCGATGGCCGTATCGTGTTTGGTGCGACGGTAGAACTGGAAGATGTCGAATCCAGCGAATCGGTCGTCTATCAAATCGTGGGTGACGATGAAGCCGATATCAAGTCGAGCAAGATTTCCGTGTCCTCGCCCATCGCGCGGGCGCTGATCGGCAAGTATGTGGGCGATGAAGTCAATGTGCAGGCCCCCGGTGGCGTGCGCCAGTACGAAGTGCTTGGTGTGCAGTACAAATAATGCGCCGGTTCTGGGATGGCCTTGCGGGCGTGCTGCTGGTGCTGTGGATAGGCGGCATGTGGGCAATCGGCGCCGTGGCTGCGCCGGTATTGTTCACGCAGCTGGCTGACAAGTCAGTGGCGGGCAATATTGCCGGCCAGCTGTTCGACATCACGGCCTGGATCGCAATCGCCGCAGCGACGTATCTGCTGCTTTACCGGCTTGTACGGGATGGCGGCGCTGCACTGAAAACCCTGTTTTTCTGGGTCGTGGCCGTGATGCTGGTGCTGACGCTGATCACCCATTTCGGTATTGCCCCGCTCATGCAAAGTCTCAAAAACCAGGCCATGCCGCATGCCGTGATGCAGAGCGTGTTTGCCGACCGCTTCGCCCGCTGGCATGGGGTGTCCAGTATTGTGTATCTGATCCAGAGTGCGTTGGGGTTGCTGCTGGTGTGGCGTGCAGGCTTGGCGCGCTAAGCGCCTGTGGGATTCAGGCAGGCAGGACGATGACGGCTTTGGGCGCGGGGCGAAACACCACCAGGGTTTTCCCGATTAGCTGAACGGCCGCTGCCTGGGTGGCGGTGCAGATTTCTTCCATCCAGGCGCGCCGGGTTGCGGCTTCATCACTGGCAGCCTTGATCTTGATCAGTTCGTGCGCTGTCAGAGCGCATTCGATTTCTTTCAGCACCGCAGGGGTCAGGCCGTGATTGCCGATCATGACCACGGGTTGACGGCTGTGTGCCAGCCCTTTGAGATACTGTCGCTGGGCGGTCGTAAGCGTTTTCATGCCGTTTCCTTCAATTGAGGCCGGATTGTAGCCGATACATCAGTCAGCGCAGGGGTTGGATACATGGCTCAGAAGCCGAAGCGAACCAAATCGGGCAGCGCCTGGATGCACGAGCATGTGACGGATCCCTACGTCAAAAAAGCGCAGACCGATGGCTATCGTTCACGTGCCGCCTACAAGCTGCTGGAAATCGATACCCGTGAACGGCTGCTGCGCCCGGGAATGACCGTGGTCGATCTGGGGGCCGCGCCGGGCAGCTGGTGTCAGGTTGCGGTGCAGAAAATGAAGCGACAGGGCAGGGTGCTGGCCATTGATTTGCTGCCGATGACCGGCATGCCGGGGGTGGATAGCCTGGAAGGTGATTTTACCGAACCTGCCGCATTGACCTGGCTGGCCGGCAAATTGCAGTCCGGACGGGTTGACCTTGTATTGAGTGACATGGCACCCAATATGAGTGGCGTGATGCTGCGCGATCAGGCCAGGCAGTATGAATTATGTGAACTGGCACTCGAGTTCGCGGTACAGTGGTTGAAACCAGATGGCGCTTTTCTCGTCAAAGTTTTCCAGGGGGTGGGTTTTGAGGATTTTCGTCGCCAGATGAACACGGCATTTACGCAAGTCCTGATCCGCAAACCGGATGCCTCGCGCGGGCGCAGTACCGAAGTGTATTTGCTGGGTCGCCGCCCCCGTGCCGAAGCACAGACCACCGTGACAAGCGCGAGCGAACAGGTTTAGAATGATTCTAAACACCGCAGTTTAATGTTGCTATGCAGATAGCCAGCCCGTCGGGTGAATTTACCCGGCAGGCAACCAGGAGCCCAAGTGAACAATTTGACCAAGAACATCGCCATCTGGTTGATTATCGCCGTCGTGCTGATGACGGTGTTCAACCAGTTCGGCAGTCAGCGTGCGACGCAATCGCAGATGCCCTACTCGCAGTTCATCGAAGAGGTCCGCTCGCAGCAGATCACCAAGGTGACAATTGAGGGCAACGTCCTCAAAGGTCAGCGCACCGACGGCTCGCCGTTTACCAGCTACGCGCCGACCGACCCCTATCTGGTGTCCGACCTGCTGAAAAATGGCGTG
>JAJXUA010000059.1 GCA_021783275.1 Pseudomonadota bacterium | reverse complement strand
CAGCGAGGTGCTCGGCCGCACCGCCGACGGCAGCCTCGTCGGCATGTCCGGCCGCGACCTGTCACCGATCTCGGACAAGTATGTGGTGTTGCGTTTCGACGCCTCTCTGGTGTTCATCAACTCGGCCTTTTTCGAGCAGGCGGTGATGAAGGCCATCAGCCAGTTCCCGGATGCGAAGACGGTGCTGGTGATCGGCAACGGCATCAACCGGATCGATGCGACCGGTGAGGACAAGCTGCGCGCGCTGGCGGGCGACCTGAAAAGCGCTGGCATCACGCTCGCGCTTTCCGGCCTGAAAAAACCGGTGCGCGAGGCACTCGACCGCGCCGGCCTCGACCGCGTGATCGGCCGCGAGAATCTGTTCCCCAACAAGGACATCGCGCTGAAAACCCTGGATGCGCAGTACGCATCAGAGGCCGGGACAGCGGCTGCGGCCGCGAGCTGAACGCACACGCCCCGTAAAAAAGCCAGACCCTGCGGTCTGGCTTTTTTACGGGCCGTTATCCGACGTTTACTCAGTCTTCGTCCGCGAGTTCCGGATTCCAGCCGCGCCCGGCCGCACGTTCCATGGCATCGCGATAGAGCTGCGTGTGGCGCTCCAGCAACTCGGGCGGCAGGTGGCTCGGCAGGTTGCCGAACTCGTCCCACTTCGCCTCGACCTGGTTCATCAGATTCTGCATCCGGCCGAGGTCCCAGCCGGTGCAGTCCTCGTTTTCCGGCAGGATGCCGAAGACCCAGGCGTCGAGCACGACGCGGCCGAGCTGGGTGATGCCATGCGTATCGTTGTAGAAACCGGGATAGACAGGTCGTTCCATGCGTTCACTCCACCCAGCGGCCAAGATAGGCGTTCATCGCCTCGATCACGGCTTCAGCCTTGATGACGAGTCCGAGATCGATCATTTCCGAGCCCATCACCTTGCTGTGATTGTTCGCCGGCACGGGCGCAGGCACCAGATGATTTTCCTCCTCGCGGAAGAAAACCGCCGCCACGACGCCGGCGAACTGGATGTGGTTACCCACGCCCTGCGCCACGCGCGCGGTTTCAGGCTGGTAAATGAACACCGGGCTGCCGGACGAGCCGGGGTAAACGGCAGCGTCGATGAGGAATTCCTTGCGGCCCTCGAAATCGAGCGCGAGCGGCGTGGCCGTGGTGCCACGCCGGAGGATGGGCATGAGGTTGACCTGGTCCCACACCCCGCTCGGGTAGCCGACGAAGAGCACGTCCTCGAACGCGTCAAGCGCGCGAGACGAGGTCACATCGAGCGCCAGCCGGCTGTCGATGGGATGGTAATAAAGCTCGACCCCGCGCTCGTTGGCAGCTGCTTCGAGCGGGCGCATGGGGATGATGGCGAGGTCGACTTCCGGGTCCGGATGCAGGAACCACGCGGCCGGGAAATCTTCGATGTTGAGCTGGAAACGCTCGCCGATCGCCGGCTGGCTATCGCGTTTCTGGGTGAACACAAGCCCGCCGTTGCGCACGCCGTCGACCAGATGACGGTTGGTGACGATGAAGGTGGTGGTGCCGCTCGCGTGGGTGTGGCTGACGACGAACGCGGTGCCGGAACCTTCGCTGCCGTCGTCCAGCACGGTATCGACCCGCACCGTGTTGAACAGCAGCTTCTTGGCGATTGAATTGACTTCCATGAATTTCACCGTATTGGGCCTGAGCGGGCAAAGGCGGGCGTCTTGCGCCCGCTCGCCCGGACAAACCTTGCTATGATACCAGCCTTTGCAGGCGCATCCCCGACATGTTCTCCGACCCCGCCGCCGTACCCAGTGCACTTGCCAGCTTCCGGTTGGAAGACCGGATGTTCTGCTACAACACCTTCATCCCCAAGCTCTACAACTGGTGTCTGTCGCTGGGGTTCACGCCGGGCAAGATCGTGCCTTCGCGCGCGTTCTGCTCGGACGAGTCGCAGGGTTTCCCCATCATCCTCATCACCAAGCACTTCGGCGCGTTTCCGTTCAACCACGGCCGCGTCGGCGGCATCGTCTCTACCGACCGCCACGCCCCCCATGCGGATCACGCCAAGGACGTGGTGCTGTTGCAGGCGAGCCACGTGGGCTACGAACCGGAAACGGGTGAGTTCGGCGTCTATCGCCGGCTGCATACGGAGGATGCCCATCTCAGTTGCAGTTGCGGCAAGATCGGCCGCATCATCGAGTGGTACGCGAAGGAATACGAATACGCCAGCGAAAATGTGCGCCTGCTGCGACACGAAGGCCGCCTGGCGGTGCTGATCGACTACATGCTGATCGCGCGCCAGCGCAAGGAGGGCCTGTTCCTGCACGCCGCCCGCCTCGTTGCCGGGGCCGAACACGGCCAGCCCCGCCCGGCCGCCACCCGTAGCACCGGGCATATTTTCCTCGCTGCCGAGGCGCTGGTTGCCCGCCTGGGCGAAGCCGCCTGGCCTGCCGAGGGCAGCGCGGCCATCGGTAAGCGCCTGGCCGCCGAGGATTTCTACTTCAAGCACAAGAGCGACAGCCCCGATCCCTTCCAGGATCAGCTCGAATCCAATCTCATCACGCCGATGCCCTGGATCCTCTCGTCCCGGCACCCGCTGCTCACCGCCGCCTGCGCCAACACTCTGGCCGAATTCGAGCGCACCTACCGCAGCCTGGTGCAGGCACCGGCCATGCAGGGGCGCAATCTCGTGTTTCTGGCTGGCCTCAACATCGATATCTCGCCGCTACCCGGCGACGAGTTTCCGCAGACCAAGTTCGTCCCCTGGGCAGCCTTCGTCCAGCGTGCCGACGGGCACCGCGAAATCCTCGAACAGGATCAGCTGTTCGAACGCCTCGCCCACGCGTCGAGCACCAACCCGACGCAGATGGATCTGGAAAAAGCGCTGGCCCACATGGGCGAGAAGCGCGACGCCGTAGTGCGTATCTGACCCGTCTGCCGGCAGGGGCCGGCGATTTGTGCTATTTGCGGGACTTCGCGGCCGTGCGGCCGGATGGCTGCCATGCCACGCCGTGCTGCTTGAGATAGTCGCGGATCATCTGCCGCACAACCTGGGATGGCGTCAGGTCCTGCGCGGCGCAAAGCTGCTCGAACGCCTTTTTCTTCGCCGGGTCGAGCAACACGGTCAGGCGGGCGGTTTTGGTTTCCATAAGCGACACCGATTCAGTCTGATCCGATTGTAATCATTGCGTGCCGGCGACGGTGCGCGCCATTCAGGGTCGCGCGCTGCCGTCCGGCAGGACGGTCTGGCATTCGTGGAACACCCGCGCGCGGCACGCCCTGCACACAGCGCTGTTGAGCTGCGGATAAATCACCCGCATCGCCTCGCCCTTGCCGGTGAAGATGTTCGTCTCGCCGATGTCGCCGATCTGGCCGCCCCGCTTCAGCATCTTGCACAGGTCGGGCTGCACACCGGAGACATAGAGCGCACCGCCGAGCTTGCGCCGCCGCCCGGCTTCCTTGGCGAGCAGATCCGCCCCGGCAAGGTCAATGAAGCCGATCGAACGCGCGGCCAGCAGCAGGTGCTTGCGGTCCGGTTCCGATTCGTCAATGTTGCGCAGGTACTGCTGCACGTGTTCGACCGCACCAAAGAAGATCGACCCTTCCACCCGTACGATGGCAAGCTGCGGACAGGTCGGCACGCCCGGCTCGACGGGCACCAGCTTGCGCAGCCGGTCATCGAGCGTGCCGGGCGGCGGGGCAAGCTCGCGGATCGACGGGCGCGAGGTGCGATAGAGGTAGAACAGCAACGACACCAGGATGCCGACGAAAATGCCTTTTTCGAGGTCGACCAGCGTGCCGACGAAGGTGATGACGAGGACCACGCGCTCCTGCGGATGACGGCGCAGAATCTCGCCGATATGGTGGAAATCGATCAGCCCCCAGGCGACGATGAACAGGATGGCCGCCATCGCCGGTACCGGCAGGTGCGCCGCCAGCGGCGCGACCAGCAGCACGATGGCGAGCAGGAACACCGCCGAGAGCACAGCGGCCAGTGGCGTTTTCGCGCCGGCGGCGTAGTTGACGCCGCTGCGGTTGAACGAGCCGCTGGAGGCATAGCCGGAAAAGAAGCTGCCGGCGAGGTTGGACAGCCCCTGGCCGATGAACTCCTGGTTGCTGTCGATGCGCTGGTCGGACTTGACCGCAATCGAACGCGCGATGGCGACCGCTTCAGTCAGCGCGAGGATGGCGATAATCATCGCCGGGAACAGCGTCTGCTTGAGCGCAGTGAGCGAAAAATCCGGCAGGGTGAAGGGCGGCAGGGAGGCCGCCAGCGCACCGACCGTTCGAATGCCGGTGACGTCGGGCGTCAGTGTGGCGTTGAGCCAGGCGGCGAGTACGCCGCCGACGACCATGGCGACGATCATGTAGAGCTTGGGCAGCCAGCGCCGCACGACGATGCCGACAATGAGCGTGACCAGGCTGACGGCGAACACGTAAGGCTCGATATCGACGATATGGCTGCCGAATTCGACCAGCACTTCATGGAAATGCGCGCCGCGGGGGATATCCAGACCGAAGAAATTCTTGATCTGGCTGCCCGCGATGAGCAGCGCTGCGCCGGCGGTGAAGCCGACGATGACGGTGTGCGAGATGAAGTTGACCAGCGCCCCCAGCCGCGCCGCGCCCATGACCAGCTGGAACACCCCGGCGAGGAAGGTCAGCGTCAGAACCAGGCCGACATAATGCGCCGACCCCGGCTCGGCGAGCGGGCTGATCGAGGCGAACACGACGATGGAAATCGCCGTGGTCGGCCCGGAAACGAGGTGCCAGCTCGACCCCCACAGTGCGCCGACGATGGCCGGAATCATCGCCGCGTAAAGACCGTACACCGGCGGCAGGCCGGCGATGATGGCAAACGCGACTGCCTGCGGCAGCACCACCATCGCTCCAGTCAAAGCGGCGATCAAGTCGGCTTTCAGGGTGCTTCGTGTAACGTCGGGCCACCAGCGCAGAAACGGCAAAACGCGGTAAAGCCAGAGCGGGCAGGCTTGCAGATCGATCATCGGAACTCCGGGAGTGCGGCCAGGCCGGGCGGGCGACGAGCCACCGCGACGCGGGCGGCTCATGCCCGCCTGCGGCAGCGAAGTCAGGCACTTCCGCACGTCGGCAAGGCACGCGAAAAAGCGTGCGATTCTGGTCTTGGGTCTTAACCCGTGAATTTATCACAACATTATAATCTTATGAAAATATGAATCACCTCCAAACTCCGCTGCGCCATACCCCGCCACCATGATCGCCTTACTCGAAGCCCATCGCGCCGGGCTCTTCGCGCGCGCCCACTGGCTGCCCAACCTCGCCGCCGGCCTGGTGGTCGGGGTGGTGGCGCTGCCGTTGGCGATGGCCTTCGCCATCGCTTCGGGCGCGCGGCCCGAACAAGGTATTTACACCGCGATCTTCGCCGGTGCGCTGGTCTCTATCCTGGGCGGCAGCCGGATGCAAATCGCCGGGCCGACCGGTGCCTTCATCGCGCTGTTGTCGGTCATCACCGCGCAGCACGGCATCGCCGGGCTGCAAATCGCCACCCTCATGGCCGGGCTGATCCTGCTGGTGATGGGCGTGGCGCGCATGGGGGCGGTCATCCGCTACATCCCCGCGCCGGTCATCATCGGCTTCACCTCCGGCATCGCGGTCATCATTTTCGTCGGCCAGTGGCGCGATTTCATGGGGCTGCCGAAAATCAAGGCCGAACACTTCCACGAAAAAGTCTGGCACCTGCTGCAAGTCTTCCCGCAGCTCGACCCGGCCACCTTGCTGGTCGGCGTCGCCACGCTGCTCGTGGTGATCTATTCACAACGCCTGCCGGGCTTGAAGCGCGTGCCCGGCCCGCTCACTGCGATGCTCGCCGCCACCGCCGCCGTCTACGCGCTGGGGCTGGAAAGTATCGCCACCATCGGCAGCGCCTTCGGCGGCATTCCGTCCACCCTGCCGATGCCGACTCTGCCCGATGTGACGTTCGCGCAGATCGTGACGCTGATCGGCCCGGCCTTCACCATCGCCATGCTGGGCGCGATCGAATCGCTGCTCTCGGCGGTGGTCGCCGACGGCATGACCGGCACCCGCCACGATTCGAATCAGGAACTCATCGGCCAGGGCATCGCCAATATCGTCGCGCCGATCTTCGGCGGCTTTGCCGCGACCGGCGCGATTGCCCGCACCGCGACCAATATCCGCAACGGCGCGACCGGCCCACTCGCCGGCATCGTTCATGCAGGCGTGCTGATCGCGGTGATCCTGTTTCTCGCCCCGCTCGCCGCGCACATCCCGCTCGCCGCGCTCGCCGCGATTCTTTTCGTGCTGGCGTGGAACATGAGCGAGGTCGGACATTTCGCGCACATCCTCAAGAAAGCCCCGCGCGCCGACCGCGCGATCCTGGTCATCACCTTTTTCCTCACGGTGTTCGCCGATCTGGTGGTGGCGGTCAACGTCGGCGTGCTGCTCGCGGTGCTGCACGTCATCCACCGCATGACCGAAACCTTCGACACCCACGTCATCGACACCAAGCTGCTGGAGCGCCACGGCGTGACCGACCTGTCGGCCGACACGCTGGTCTACGAAATCGAAGGCCCGCTGTTCTTCGGCGCGGTGGAATCGATGGAACGCGCGCTGCTCGCCACCCACACCGAGCCGAAAACGCTGGTACTGCGCCTGCGCTTCGTGCCTTTCATGGACATCACCGGCATCCAGACGCTGGATAGCGTGATCGCCAAGCTCGGCAAACGCGGCATCCAGGTGGTGCTGTGCGAGGCCAACCCGCGCATCCAGCACAAGCTCCGAAAGGCCGGCGTACTAGGGCAGGCCAGCGGGGCACGCTATGCGGACAATCTGGTCGAGGCGGTGAACGCGAAACCGGCGGACTGAACCGCGGCGCGCTTCAGTCGTGGCCGCTGCGGGCGCGCTGGTTGAGCTGTTCGATCGCCTTGATCGCCGCCGCCTGCGCGGCTTCGGCTTCGGCTTCGGTGCCCATCATGGTGAGCCGCCCGAAGTTGCCGAAGGCTTTCACGTCGACCAGCGTGATGTGCGCGCCCTTCTCGGCTTCGTTGGCGGCGTAGACGATGTAGCCCGCGGGTTCGACTTCGAGAATGAACATGCTCTTGCCGGGCAGGATCATCGAGCCTTTGCGCATCTGGCGGTTGATGAGCGTGGTGTGGTCGGGCGTCATGCCACGGATGATTTCGTTCCACGCGACCTTGCACGGCAGGCGCGTTTCAACCGCGGTGTTGAGCTGGCGCAGGATGATGTCGCCCGCTTCCATGACTTCGCTCTGGTTGCGGTAGTGGATTTCCATCGAGCCAAACGAGCGTTCGACGACCTGCTCGCCCAAGTGAACATTGGTTTCTTTCAAAGCGATATCGGACAGGCGATGTACCGCCATGCCGGGCGCGACTTCGACCCACAGGCAGGCATCACCCGGGACCGGCAGAAAGCCCTGCGAGGAGGTCGCGAGGTATGACGCCAGCTGCGGTTGCAACGAGTCGATGAAGACGAAGGTGCGGAGACTGACTTTCATCGACGTGCTCATCGCGTCAGCCCCATATAGAGCATCGGCAGTTTTTCCGGCAGCCGCTCGACCTTGTCGATGACGGTGAAATTCTTCGCGCCGAAGATGCGCGACACATACGCGTCGGCGTGCGGATCGAGCGACAGCGCGTAGACGGTGACGCCGTCGCGTGCCAATTCTTCGACCGCGCGTTTGGTGTCGTGGCGCAGGTATTGCGGATCGCGCACGTCGTTGTCGGCGGGTTCGCCGTCGGTGATGACGAAGCAGATTTTCTTGTTCTTGTGCTGCTGTTTGAGGATCTCTCCGGCGTGGCGCAGTGCCGCGCCCATACGGGTCGAGTACGCGCCTTTCATACCGGCGAGGCGGGCCTTGACCAAGTCGTTGTACGGCTCGCCGAAGTCTTTGAAACGGTAGTAGTGCACGTCGTGCCGCCCATCGGAACAGAAGCCGTGCAGCGCAAACGGGTCGCCGATTTTGTCGAGCGCATCTGACAGCAGCACGGTCGCGGCGCGCGACAAATCCATGATGCTGTAGTCGTGGCCGCGCACTTTGTCGTTCGACGATTCGGACATGTCCAACAGCACCATCACCGCGAGATCGCGCACGTTGCGCTTGTAACGCATCATGATCCGCGTGTCAGGTTGCTGGCCCATGCGGATGTCGATCATCGCGCGCACGGCGGCGTTGATGTCGAGCTCGTCGCCGTCTTCCTGACGGCGGATGCGTTGCATGGCCTGCGGAATCATCGACTCGATCAGATACTTCAGGCGCGAGATCACCGGCTTGTTGTCGCTGATGATGCCCTCGATCAATTCAAGTTCGCCCAGCTGCGGGCGGCGTTCGAGCACGGTCACCCAGCTCGGGCGTTCAAGCTGAATCTGGTAATCCCACTCGTGGTAGTGATACGGGTCGGAAATCGGCGGACGGCCTTCGAGCGAGTTGATCGACACGCCTTCCTGGTCGAGGATGAATTCGGTTTCGAGCACCCAGATTTCTTCGGCATCGTCACCGGCGTATTCGTTGTTGGTCTCGTTGACCATTTCCATCACCGAGACTTTCTTGCGGATCTGGTTGCCACCCCAGGTCGCTTCCAGCGCCTCGGCTTCATCGTATTCCTCCGACTCCCACACGGTGCGGTTGTCGTCGCGGTAGATCGCGCGCTGCGCATCGTTGCGGACGTTGAACTCGGGCAGCGGAATCGTCGCCAGGCGGTGCGCGAGTTCGACGCCGAGATTCCAGCTGGTCTGGTTGGTGTCGAGCGCGCCGTCCATCAGCGCGGCCTCTTTGAACAACAGCACGCCTTGTTGCACCCAGTGATGCGGGTCTTGTGAAACCGTGTCGGTCTCGGCGGTTTCGAGCAGCGCACGCGCCAGCCGGTTGATGAGGTCACCGACGCTTTTCGGCTCGGAGTAATCGACCGGGGGATGCAGCCGCAGCCACGCGTCGCGCATGTTTGGAAACTGGCGGATCGCCAGCGTCTCGACGCGCGCGTCTTCGCACAATTCGATCAGCGCCATCTGCATCGTGTTCAGCATCTGCATCGACAGCGGGTCTTTGGAAAATGCCAGGTGCGCGGCCGCGTGGTTGGCCACGGCACGGTAGATTTCCGGGCCGGGAACGCGCAGCTCCGGTGGCGTATCTTCGCCGAGCGGCTTGTAGTCATCGTACGCGTCGGCGATGTAGACGACGTAGCGCTCGATATACGGCTTCAGCCCCTCGCGCGATTCATAGTCGCCTGCGGTCGGGCGCAGGAAGAAATCGCGGCCCCACATCGCGCGCAGATAGATATTCAATCGCCGCTGCACGTCGACGAACAGCGTGCCCTTGCGCTCCTGCTGCAAGATGCCGAGTGAGTCGGGGGTCGACAGCGAGAAGTAACCCTGCTGGCCTTCAAAGTCAGCCTTGTACGCTTGCGCGCCCCACTGCACCCAACGCCGCAGGCCGCCGAGTGTCAGTTGCGTCAGCAACCGGTCGAGATTTTCCAGCATCGGCCGCAAGCCACGCGGCGCTTGCGCCAGCATGATCGACAGCACGTTGAGATAATTGCGGAAGAGCGTCTCGTCGCCCAGGCGTTCAGCCGCGAGCGGCGCGGTGCCGACAACCAGCGCGAGCACCTGACCCGAAGTCTTCGACGCCATGCCGAGGATGAAGTTGACGATGTCGGGCAGGATGTCTTCACCGATCGCGCGCGCGACCTGCGGCATTTCCTGCACAAACGTGACGACCAGTTCTTCGCCGCGCCCCAGATGTTGCAGAGCCGCCGCGCCCTTCAGGTAATTATCCAGCCCGCGCGACGAAAACACGCGTGCCGCCTCGTTCCACGAGGCACGCAGCACGTCCTGCGCGTCAGTCGGCAGGTCGTCGAGCAGCTCTTGATACTCTTCGAGGTGGATGGCCATGAGAAGGTGAGGCGTGAGGCGATAGGGGTAAGGCGTAGGCCGGACTTAGGTCCGGCCTACTCGACCTGCGACATCAGAAGTAGGTCGTCACGGCCGAATCCAGCGCATCACGCATGTCCGGATCATCGGTGATCGGACGCACCAGCGCGACCCGACACGCGGCGAGCGGCGCGACACCCTTGGCGATGAGGCTGCCGGCGTAAATCAGCATCCGCGTCGAGAGACCTTCGTCGAGACCGTGGCCTTTGAGGTTGCGCGCGCGTTCGCCGATGTGGACGAGGTTCTTCGCCACATCAATCGACACACCGGTTTCGTGGGCGACGATCTCGGCTTCGATCTCGTGCTCGGGATAATTGAAATCGAGCGCGCCGAAACGCTGCTTGGTCGATTGCTTCAAGTCCTTCATCAAGCTTTGGTAGCCGGGGTTGTACGAAATCACGATCTGGAAATCCGGGTGCGCTTCGATCAGCTCGCCCTTTTTTTCCAGCGGCAGCACGCGGCGGTTGTCGGTCAGCGGGTGGATCACGACGGTGGTGTCCTGACGCGCTTCGACGACCTCATCCAGATAGCAGATCGCACCGTGGCGCGCGGCGACGGCCAGCGGGCCGTCCTGCCAGCGGGTGCCGTTGGCGTCGAGCAGAAAACGGCCAACGAGGTCAGACGCGGTCATGTCTTCGTTACACGCGACGGTGATCAGCGGCTTGCCGAGTTTCCACGCCATGTATTCGACGAAGCGGGTTTTGCCGCAGCCGGTCGGGCCCTTCAACATCATCGGCATCCGCACCGAGTACGCGGCTTCGTAAAGCTCGACTTCATCGGAAACCGTACGGTAGTACGGCTCTTTCTTGACGTAATACGGCGCGAGAAGCTCGTTCGCCGCAGCAGGCGCATGATCCGCTGCCGGACGGGCATACGACGCGGGCTGCGTGGCAGCGCCATACGACGCGGGCTGCGTGGCAGCGCCAGGCGAGGTCACGCTGGCGCTACGCTTCTGCTCGGCGAGCGCACGCTCCTTGGCCTGTGCCTGCGCGCGTGCGAGCGCTTCCTGACGCGGGGAATAGGTACGACGATAGGGATCGTTGTGCATGAGGACCACCTGTTTACTGCGTCGCGCGTGCTACATCACGCACGGGCAACCTGTTCAAAGATCAGGCCCGAAGCTATCGGGTCTGGTTCAGCTGTTTTCAGTCCGGCCAGATACGCTGCGGGAAAAGCTGGTTGTGGCTTTCGGGAATCCCGCCCGGGGCGATTTTCTGCTCCGCCTTGACAGCCGCTTTGGGCGCAGCTGCTTTCCGGGGTGCCGCTTTGGGGGCGGCAGGTCTGGCCGGTGTGGCCTTGCGTGCCGCAGGTTTCGGAGCGGTGGACCGGGCCGCCTTGGGTTTGGCAGCCGCAGGCTTGGTGGCGGTGGTTTGTGCAGCTTTAGCCTGGCGCACACTTGCAGAGAGTTTGTCTTTCAGGGTCGTCATTTGGTGATTACCTCTTTAATAATGGCTTCGATTTCAGCAGCGGCCAATGCGCCACGGCTGCCCATTTCATATACCGACACGCCTTCGAGCGCAGCACCGCGATAAATCGCGCGACGCCGGATGGCTGCAGCCAGTACCGGGATACCAAATTCGGCGAGCGCGTCGTGCATGGCCACCGACAGCGCGCTCTTGGGTTCCAGCTGGTTCAGCACCAGATACGCCTTGAGTGCCTTGTTGACTTTGCTCGCCTCGTCGATCTCCTGCGGCAGGCGCAGACTTGCCCACAAATCGACCGGCGACGGCAGCACCGGAATCAGCGCGACATCGCAGGCTCGCAGTGCCGCGAGTGACGCATGGCTGTCGAGCGACGGCGGGCAGTCCAGCACGACATGACGATAGGCCTTGAAAGTCTGGTGCAGGGCTTTGGCGCTCCATTTGCCCGGTGCCATTTGCTTGACCGTGGCTGGAAACGGCGCCGCCCCCAGACTGGCCCATTGCCGCGCCGAACCCTGCGGGTCGAGATCGACAATGACGGTGCTGCCCCGGCGCGCCAGACCCGCTGCCAGATTCATGGCCAGCGTGGTTTTACCCGCGCCGCCTTTCTGGTTGATGACAGCCGTGATATGCGTGGCCATCTCAGCCCCCGCTGGCGAGCGCGTCGATACGTGCCGCCATCACAAAATCCGGATCGGTCAGTTCGCCCCCGTCGCGCCCTTCGAGCGTGACGTTGACATAAGTCGTTGCAAAATTGATGTTCTGCGGATGCACCCCCAGCTCTTCCGACAAAACTGCCAGCGCGTCCAGAAAAGCGCGCGTGTCGCCGTAGCGATCAAACGTGTAACGCTTGAAAAGCGTCGGCGGTTTGCCGCGTGACTCCCAGCCTGCGGGGATGCGGGTCAAGTCAGGATCAGCCATGCGTATGCTCCCTGGGGGCGACCTGGTTCAGACTCTGGTCGAGTGCCTGAACGTGCGCCAGCTCCTCGCGCAGAATACCCTCGAACAGGCTCGCATGGTCGCTATCGCGCATCCGCTGTGCATGTGCGAGCGCCTGTTGATACAGGCGCACGGCATCGATTTCTATCTGCTGATCGGCTTCCAGCAGCGCCTCGGGTGTGCGCCCCAGACGCGACGGTGCCAGACTGCCCGCTGACGGGGGCACACCGAGCAGGATCAGCTTTTCCATCAGGCGCTCAGCATGACCGAGCTCCTCGACCGCTTCATGCCGCAGATGCTGCGCGAGCTGCTCGTCGCCCCACAGGCGGGCGAGCACACTTTGCGCCAGATACTGCTGCACTGCACCCATCTCGTGGGTCAGCGCGCGTGTGATCCAGCCCAGTGTTCGCGGATCGACACTCATTCGGGATCAGCCCAGGCAGATCAAGGCAGCACAGGTCATCAACACACCCGGGCCTGATCAGCTCTGCGTCATCGTAATTTCAGCATCACGGCCACCGCCCGCTGCGCTGGGCTTGTTCGGCAGGATGCCTTCGACTTCGCTGTGTACGCGCGCGATGATGTGCGCTGCCACCAGACCGTCACCGACACGCTCGCACGCATCCGCTCCGGCGCGAACCGCTGCGTTGACCGCACCGGTTTCGCCACGAACCAGGATGGTCACGTAGCCGCCGCCGACGAATTGACGCCCCACCAGACGGACTTCAGCCGCCTTGGTCATCGCATCGGCCGCTTCAATCGCGGGAACCAGGCCGCGGGTTTCTATCATGCCCAGTGCTACACCAGTCACGCTCGCCATGTGTAATTCTCCAGTAATCAGTTGTGGGGGCGATGCTCAGCCGCCCACGATTTATGCGGTGGGTGCAGTCGGCAGTATGCCTTCGACTTCACTGTGGACACGCGCGATGATGTGCGCCGCCACCAGACCGTCGCCGACGCGTTCGCACGCATCCGCACCGGCACGAACCGCTGCGTTGACCGCACCGGTTTCGCCGCGCACGAGCACGGTCACGTAGCCGCCGCCAACGAACTGACGACCGATCAGACGGACTTCCGCTGCTTTGGTCATCGCATCCGCCGCTTCAATCGCGGGAACCAGACCACGGGTTTCAATCATGCCCAGGGCAATACCAGAGACGCTAGCCATTTTTCAACTCCTAAATAAACGTGTTACGTGTGTAAAAATCAAGCGCTGCTTCGATCAGGCCTGGGGAGCCGTCGGCAGGATGCCTTCGACTTCGCTGTGCACGCGCGCGATGATGTGTGCTGCCACCAGACCGTCGCCGACGCGTTCGCACGCATCCGCACCGGCACGAACCGCTGCGTTGACCGCACCGGTTTCGCCGCGAACCAGAACCGTGACGTAGCCGCCACCCACAAACTGACGACCGATCAGACGGACTTCCGCTGCTTTGGTCATCGCGTCCGCCGCTTCAATCGCGGGAACCAGACCACGGGTTTCGATCATGCCCAGTGCAATACCCATACGTTCAGCCATTTCAATACTCCTTCTTCAAGTCAAAGTTAAAAACAAATTCTTGCCCTGCCCTCTGGACGCCCATTTCACTTGCGTCCCATGCCCTGCCTGCTTTGCTTCGATCACCCGGCAGGTTACGCCACCCAGTCATCGATGATTCCGCAGATCGTGAGGTCGGTCATGACCTTCACGTCGGGCATTGCCAGGCGGGCAGCCGTGCCCACATTGGTAAATACCCATTTCCCTGGCGGCACCCCGACCGGGTCGGTTGCCACCAGCAGCACCCCCTTGTTGGTCTCCAGTACCCGCAGCGATGCGGACAGGAGCCCGGGTACGCGCCGCGTGCAAACCAGATCACCCCGGACGCGCATGATTTCCATTAGCCTTGCGCTCCCATTAGTTCGGCGCCTCCATTAGTTCAGCGCTCCCATCAACTCATCGCCTCGACATCCCAGTGATCGATGATCCCGACGATGGTGAGGTCGGACGGAAACTCACGGCTGCCCGCAGCATCCCGCGCGGCCGACGAACTCACACAGATCACCCAGTCACCCGGGATGCAACCAACTGCGTCTACGGCAACGGCGCGCACACCGCCCACTTTTTCCTGCACCACCAGCAGCGGCTTGTGGCCAAACTGGTCAAGACGGTTGGTCGAAACCAGTGTCTTTTCTACTCTCATGATCCGCATCGATGCATCCTCAGTGAATCATTGCTTCAATGCCCGGCCGCTGCGACGTCGTCTTCAACGAAGCCGCAGCGCTCGGACCCATGACGATCCGAGACCGCCATCTGGCAATTGATCAAACCCTGTGCCGCCAGCGCCGGGTAGCGCGCCAGCGTCGCCGCCTTGACCCGCTTCGCGCGGATGACGGCACGTTCGCGCGAATTCGGCACACGCGACGAGTAATAAAAATGCACCAGCACCGGTACGGCCAGGCCATGGTTGATATTGAGGCCGGTGAAAATCTTGATCCCGACATCCATGTCGGCCGCACCTTCTTCGACGGTGTCGAGGTGGGCGAAATAAAACTGGTTACGCAGTTGCAGCTCCGACATCGCTTCACCGGCGCAGATGAACTCTTCGTCGTGGCCGATGACTTCGTA
>JAJXUA010000166.1 GCA_021783275.1 Pseudomonadota bacterium | reverse complement strand
ACCACCGATGGCGAGCGGGCGCTGGTCGAGGGCACCGCGCGCAAAGTCAGACAGGGGAATGTGCAGCACTTCGAGCACCCAGCCCCACAGGGCTTTCTGCGGAATATATTCGCCGAACGGCACCAGGTGTACCTTGTGATAACGCTGGCTGGGCGCGGAGCCGAGGCTGATGACGCTGTTGTAATACGCACCCTGCAGGGAGCCGGTAGGCAAACCCGCCAGCACATCGCCCTGGTTGTTCTGGCCGAGGGCGATGAGTCTGCGTCGGTAAGCGTCCGGCAGTGCCGATTCGAATAGTGGCAGGGCGGTTTCGGGCAGCACGATCAGCTGGGCCGTGGACGCCGCCGCCATGTCTTCGTAGCGTGCAAGTGTGTCGCGGGTCGTTTCCGGCCGCCATTTCAGTTCCTGCGGAATGTTGCCTTGCAACAGCGCTACCGTGGTGGCGCTGCCTGCGGGTGTCGTCCAGTCCACGGTGTGCAGCGCCCCGCCTGCGCCACCCAGCAGCAAGACGCCCGCCAGTGCGACCAGCCGTCGGGAGGGATACGCCATACCCCAGGCCAGCAATGCTGCCACCCAAGCCAGCAGGAACGACACGCCATACACGCCCAGCAGCGGGGCATAGCCTGCCAGGGCGCCACCGGGGACCTGCGAGTAGCCGAGCAGCAGCCAGGGGAAGCCGGTAAATATCCAGCCGCGTATCCATTCGGACACCGCCCAGGCCAGCGGCATCAGCACCAGCAGTCGCAGCGTAACCGACCCGCGCCAGCGCGCCTGCAACGCGCCTACCGTCGCCGGGAAAAGTGCAAGGAACGCGCAGAACAGCAGGGTTGCCAGCGCTGCCAGCCAGCCGGGCATGCCGCCGTACACCGACAGGCTGACGTAGACCCAGCTGACGCCCGCCAGAAAAAATCCCAGCCCCCAGGCGTAGCCCAGCGCGAATCCACTGCGCAGGGTCGTGGCCTGTGCCAGCGTGATAAACAGCGCGGCAAGACTGATTATCGGCAACGGCCAGAAGGACAGCGGAGCGAAACCGGCGACCGCACCGGCTCCGGTAAACGCGTTGAGTGCGAGCAGCGCGAGGGTCGCGCGGCGTCGCTCAGGCGGCTTCAAAATCGAGGTGGCCGTCGATCAGCGTATAGCGAACCTGTCCCTGCACAGGCTGGTTCAGAAACGGGGTGTTGCCCCCCTGGCTCGCCAAGGTTCTGGCGCTGACGGTCCATTCGGCCATTTCATCAAAGATGCAGATATCCGCCGCGCTGCCAGGCGACAGATGGCCGCCGGAAACACCCAGAATTTGCGCGGGTTTCCAGGAAATCAGGTCGATCGCATTGATCAGGGGCACGCCCATTTCGCGCGCCCATTTCAGCGTCAGCGGCAGCAGCAGTTCCACCCCGGATGCACCGGGCGCCGATTCACCAAAGGGCACCTGCTTTTCGTCTTCGTCCACCGGGGTGTGATCGGAACACAGCGCATCGATCGAACCATCGCGCAGGGCTTCGCGTATCGCATCGCGGTCACGCAGGCCACGCAGCGGCGGCACCAGATGAAAGTGCGCGTCAAAGCCGATCAGGTCGTTTTCCGACAGATGCACATGCGTCGTGGCCACATCACAGGTAACTGCCAGACCTTGCGCCTTGGCCGCCCGCACCATGGCAATCCCCTCGCGCGTGGACAGCCGCGCCAGATGCACCCGTGCGCCGGTGGCACGCGCCAGTTGCAGTATCGTCGCCAGTGCCACGGTTTCAGCCAGTGAGGAAATACCCGGCAAACCGAGGCGCGATGCGACCGCGCCGTCGTGCGCCACCCCGTCTTTGGCGAGCGAGACATCCTGCGGGCGCAGCCACAGACTGAAGCCGAAAGTGGCGGCGTACTCCATCGCCCGCAGCAGCACCTGGGTGTCGGCCATCGGGGCGTTGGCCTGGGTGAAAGCGTGGCATCCGGCTTCGGTCAGCTCGGCCATTTCGGTCAGCATCCGGCCTTCGAGTTTTTGCGTCAGTGCACCGATCGGGTAGACGCGCGGGCCGGGCAGATTCTTCGCGCGAAATTTCAGCATTTCCACCAGACCCGGTTCGTCGAGCGGCGGATCGGTATCGGGCGGGCAGGCCAGCGACGTGATGCCGCCGGATGCCGCAGCGAGCATTTCGGATTCGAGCGTGGCGCGATATTCAAAACCCGGTTCGCGCAGCCGCACCGACAAATCCACCAGCCCCGGGCACACCACCAGACCGCTGGCATCGATTACGCGGTTGGGATGAAAGTCAGCGGGCGCATCGCCCACTGCAACGATTTTTCCTGCTGCGATGTAGAGATCGGCGCGTTCGTCGCGGGCGTTCATCGGATCGACTACACGCCCATTCGAGATGAGGATTTTCATGCGCTTCCCCCGGCCATCATTGCCATCACCGCCATGCGCACGGCGATGCCATACGTCACCTGCGGCAGGATCACCGACTGCGGACCATCGGCCACGGCAGAGTCGATTTCAACGCCGCGATTCATCGGCCCGGGATGCATGACGATGGCGTCGGGTTTGGCGCATGCGAGTTTTTCCGGGCTCAGCCCGAAAAACTTGAAGTATTCCTGGGCACTCGGCAGCAGCGCGCCTTTCATGCGTTCGTTCTGCAACCGCAGCATGATGATGACATCGCATCCGGCCAGACCTGCTTCCATATTGTGAAACACCTTCACGCCCATCTGCTCCACCCCGGTGGGAAGCAGTGTCTTGGGCCCGATCACGCGCACTTCGGGCACGCCCAGCGTGGTGAGCGCATGGATCTGCGAGCGGGCGACGCGTGAGTGCAGCACATCGCCGACGATGGCGACGGTGAGATTGTGGAACGCGCCCTTGTAGCGGCGGATGGTAAACATGTCCAAGAGACCCTGCGTCGGGTGCGCATGGCGGCCGTCGCCCGCGTTGACAACTGAGATATGCGGGGCAACGTGACGGGCGATGAAGTGGGCTGCGCCGGATTGCGCGTGGCGCACGATGAACATGTCGGCGTGCATCGCCGCCAGATTGTCCACGGTGTCGAGAATGGCTTCGCCCTTGGTCTGGCTGGAGGTGGCGATGTTGAGGTTCACCACATCGGCCGACAGCCGCTTGGCCGCGATTTCGAAGGTGGTACGGGTGCGGGTTGAAGGCTCGAAGAACAGGTTGAATATCGATTTGCCACGCAGCAGCGGCACTTTTTTAACTTCGCGCTCGCCGACATCCATGAAGGATTCAGCGGTATCGAGTATCTGCGTGAGGATCGCACGCGGCAGGCCATCGAGTGTCAGCAGGTGGCGCAGTTTCCCTTCCGGGGTCAGTTGTAGATTCATGCAAGCGAGAGGGTGAGGTGGCCGTCGTCAAGGCGGGAAAGATGAATATTCTGGTGTGGCGGGACCTCGACCACGATGCCGG
>JAJXUA010000058.1 GCA_021783275.1 Pseudomonadota bacterium | reverse complement strand
CAGCCAGAATCGTTTACTTCAAGTGTGAGCATTTATGCTAGTGCAGAATAAGCCCGCCTTTAACAGCAAACCCATCCCACTACCGCAAAAACACCCACACCTATCGGCTGTTAATTGTTAAAGATCAGTTCGACTGAAATGGTTGCGGGGGCAGGATTTGAACCTACGACCTTCGGGTTATGAGCCCGACGAGCTGCCAGACTGCTCCACCCCGCGCCTGTCGCGTAAACCGCGTCAATCGAGAAGCGGGACTATAGCAAATGATTCATCAGGGCGTCAACACTTGATCCACTTTTCCGCATAACCCCCCTGCGACAACGCGCTACCATGCAGCGTTTTCCCTGCCCGAAGGTGATGCATGCAGATGACCGACTTCAGCTTTTCCCGTATTCCACGCATCGAGTTTGGCGCAGGCGTACTGAATCAGCTCCCTGCCCTGGTTGGCCGGTATGGCCGGTGCGCGCTGCTGGTGACAGGCGCGAATTCGTTACGCAACACACCCGCCTGGAAACGGGTCACAGACAGTCTGGATACAGCGGGAATCCGCTGGCTGCATTTCGCCGTGCCGGGTGAGCCTTCTCCTGCCATGGTGGACGATGCAGTACGCCAATTTCGCGGCGAGGCAATTGAAGTGGTGGTAGGGCTGGGTGGCGGCAGTGCACTGGACGCCGCGAAAGCCATCGCAGGTTTGCTCCGCCCCGGCAACTCGGTAATGGACCACCTCGAAGGCGTGGGGCCCGAACATCCTTACCTGGGCCCAGCGACGCCTTTCATCGCGGTGCCGACCACAGCTGGAACCGGCTCGGAAGCCACCCGCAATGCCGTGTTGAGCAAGCAGGGCGCAGAGGGCTACAAGAAATCCTTTCGCGACGAAAAACTGGTTGCGGAATATGCATTGGTCGATCCCGATTTGCTGGCCACATGCCCCCCCGCCGTGGTTGCTGCCAATGGCATGGATGCTCTGACACAACTGCTTGAGTCCTATGTATCGAGTCGCGCCACGCCCTTGACGGATTCACTGGCCTGGGGCGGCATGAAAGCGGCGCGCGACGGCCTGCTCGCCTTGCACGCCAATACCGGTGACGCGGCCGCACGTATAAAAATGGCCTATGCCGCACTGGTCTCCGGGATCACGCTCGCCCAAGTGGGGCTGGGGTCGGTACATGGGCTGGCCGCGCCGCTGGGGGCTTTTTTCCCGATCCCGCATGGGGTGGCGTGCGGCACGCTGGTGGCTCGCGCCACCCGAGTCAATATCGACGCCTTGCAGCGTCGTGACGCCGCTCACCCCGCGCTGGAAAAATATGCCCAGGTCGGGCGCTTGCTGAGTCAGCAAGGCAGTCTCCTGCGCGACGCGGCGCACGCCCAACTGGTCGCCACCCTGGAAAGCTGGACGCACACACTGGGATTGCCGAAACTGGGCCACTACGGCGTGACGGCGGCGGACATTCCCCACATAGTCGCGCACAGCCGGGGCAGCAGCATGAAAACCAATCCGGTGCTGCTGACGGACGACGAAATCGCGAGCATTCTGGACGGCCGCATCTGATTCTGCGCGCTCAAGTTCAATGCCCCCTATCCGCTATTTCTTTGCTTGCTATTCCGGGAGGACATCATGTCAGGTGGTTTGATTCTGATTATCGTGCTGGCACTGATTGCCGCCTATGGCGTGTTCATATACAACCAGCTGGTCGCGCTGAAACACAATGTCGGCAAAGCCTGGTCGAACATCGACATTCTGCTGAAACAGCGCCACGACGAACTTCCCAAGCTGGTTGAAACCTGCAAGCAATACATGCAGTTCGAACAGGAAACGCTGGAAAAAGTCATGCAGGCGCGCAACCAGGTTGCCACTGCGCGCGCATCGCAGAACATTCCCGCGCTGGGTGAGGCAGAAGGCATGCTGCGGATGGGACTGGGCAATCTGTTTGCCGTGGCGGAGGCCTACCCCGACCTGAAAGCCAACGCAACCTTCCTGCACCTGCAGGGCCGCATTACCGGCCTGGAAAATGCCATTGCCGACCGGCGCGAGTTTTATAACGACTCGGTCAACGTGAACAACGTGCGGGTCGAGCAGTTTCCCGATACGGTTGTTGCACGCCTGTTCGGGTTTGGCCAGTTCAAACTGCTGGAATTTTCGACCGAAGAAAAGAAAGATGTCGATATCAAGCAGCTGTTTGATCGTTGATGCTCGCTTTGCGTCTGCCCTTGTCGGGGCAACACGATTACACCAATTTTTTGCTGGGTGGCGGCAACCTCGCCATCCTCTTCGTCGGCTTTCATCTTAAAACCGCCCTCGGCTGGAAAATTGCCCTGGCGCTGGTGGGGCTGACCAGCGCCTGGGCCTGGTATGCCAATCTCAAACGCTACCGCACCGTGGCCGACACACCGACTTCGCGCATCGTCTCCGCACCGCAGGGTTACGTCGAACTGGTGGGGCGTGGCGCCCATCCCCCCGGCGAACGGCTCATCAGCCCGGTCAGCCACCTTCCCTGCCTGTGGTATCGCTACCGGATCGAGCGTGAAACCCGCAAGGGCTGGGAATATGTCGAGTCGGGGGTGTCGCACGAAACCTTCAGCATCGACGATGGCAGCGGCGAGGCCCTGATCGACCCGGACCGCGCAGAAATCATTTCAACGCACAAGGACGTAACCGTATCGGGCGACCACCGCACCACAGAATGGCTGCTCATCGAAGGCGACAGGGTGTACGTCATCGGCGAGCACGTCACGCTCGGCGGGCCGAATGCCGTGCTCGACCAGCGTGCGGATCTCTCGTTGCTGCTGGCCGAATGGAAACGAGACCGCAACGCCCTGCTGGCGCGCTTCGACACCAACCGTGACGGCGAAATCAGCGAAGCGGAATGGGAACAGGCGCGCAAGGCGGCGGCCGACGAAGTCGATCGCACGCATCTCGACATCCGCATGAAAGACGGCATCCATCTGTTGCGCAAACCCGGCCATGGCCGCCCCTATCTGATCGCCAACCGCGACGTGCGCGCGCTGGTGCGGCATTATCGTTTGTGGAGCTGGGCGCATCTGGCGATTATTGTCGGCGTAGTCTACGGCCTGACCGTGATCGATCAATGGATGTAGTTCAGCCTTGCCGCACCCGCCATCGCACCCTATAGTTTCAGTACGGAGGACGCATCATGAAACAGGCCATACCCGAAACACCGGCTGACCACGACCATACCCGCATCATCGAGCGGCCCGATGGCTGTTACTGGATCGATGCGGATACCGGCGAGGAATACGGCCCGTTTGCCACCCTGCTGGAAGCCGTGCAGGACATGGAATATTCAGCCGAAAGCGATTACGAACCCGGTGAAACCGTCGAAGAAGCCGAAGACGAACTCGGCATTACCGACTGGATCGACCCCGACACCGGCGACCCGGCTGATTTGTCACACCGTTCGTTCGACTAGCGCAGATTCAACGCAGGCAGGCTTCAGCCGCGCGCGCTTCGCGCTCGAAACAGTTATCCCGATACGGATTGCCGCCCCGCAGCCCGGCCAGCACACTGGCCAGGGGATACAGCACCAGCAGCAGCACCCCCCATCGTTCAAACTGCCGGACATGCGCCCGTTCATGGCGTCGCGTATGTTCCAGCGCCGCCTTCGACACCCCCAGCACCACATGCCCCAGCGTAATCGCCAGCACCGGCCCGCTGAAGGGGAATCCGCGTTGCAGCACCCGGGCAGGCCACCCGCCTGCCACTTCCAGCACCCCATTCACCTGTTGCCAGGCGCCACCGCTACCGCGCGCCATCAGTCCCAGCACCAGTCCCGCCAGGGTCACCGGCAACACCCACAGATAGCGCCACACCAGCAGCATCAGCCCGCCAGTTCTCCGGCAAACCAGCGCGCCTCGTGCAGACCGGCGTTGACGAAAACCGCTCGTGCCTGCGCCAGCTGCGAGGCCGTGCCCGAGGCATAGACATCAAAGCGGGGCAGGTCGGGATAATCGTTGACGAGCGCCTGCACCTGCGCCGCAGTATCTGCCGTATGCGGATGAGGGGCATAGTTGAAATTGTCCAGCGCATCGGTCCAGGCACGGCAGAGATTGTCCTGATAATGCCCGGCGGCATCCGCCAGCCAGTGCAGGTCCATCGACTCCGCAATCTCCAGTGACATGGCGTGTTGAATCAGGCTTTTGATCGGCGCGAAGCCCGCACCAAACGCGAGAAAAATCACCGGCCTGGGTGAATCTTCATCCAGCACGAATTCGCCGTACGGCCCTTCGACACTGACCGAATCATTGTTCTTCAGGCCGTCGAACAGGCGCGCCGCAAATGCATCGCCGTCATTACGCGGAATCTGCACTTCGATATGCCGGTCTTCGCAGGGGCAACTGGCAATCGCATACCGGCCCTGCACGCCATCAATGCCAAGCTGCACACTTTGCCCGCCCAGAAACCGCAGGCGCTGGCTGCGGGGAGCCAGGATGTGCAGCGCCGCCATCTGCGGATTGAAGATTTCGACCGATTTCACCTTGGCCACCAGTTGCTGCACCGGAATGTCCCGCGCGCCCGCCACATTGGCTTCCACCACCACATCATTCACCGGCGCATAGGCGCACAGCAGAATCACGCCTGCGTCTTTCTCCGCCTGCTTCAGCACATAGTCGTGGGCATGAACTTTCTTGACCGAGCCCGACACCAGTCGCGCCTTGCAGTCACCACAGTTGCCGTTGCTGCAGCCGTAGTTGAGCGACACCCCGTTGCGCAGCGCCGCCTGCAACAGTGTGTCGTTGCTCTCGACAAAAAACTCGTGGCCACTGGGCTGTATCGTGACATGCGCAGACATGATTTTCAGTATCCTTTCCTGGGCAATAATGCGCTGCGCCTGCTCGGCAGCCGCAGGCATTTCATGGATATTGCGCAGCAGGAATGCACGCACACTGTGCAAGGCATGGTGGGTTTCCGCACTGGCGTCTTCCTCGATTTCGTCAATTTTTTCATCGAGCCAGGTCATCACGTTGCCGTAATGCAGCAACAGCGCTTTGGCGGCGGCGTATTCGTTGCCCAGCTCGTTCAGACGCGCCGTCAGCACATCCTTGTCGGGCAGCGCCAGTTCGCGCACCCGCTTGGCAAATGCCTTGTCCTTGATTTCGCTGACACGCCGGAATTCCGCATCGTCGTCCCATTTCACCTCCGGGAACGCGCGCAGCAATTCGTCGAGCTCCACCATGCCGTCGAAGGTCGCCAGCGTCCCGGCCCGTATCATTTCCTGCAGGGTATGGCGCGATTGCCCCACCAGACGGGCAACCCGGGAAAGCGGAAGTAAATGGCTCATGCCCGCATGTTACCTCCGACCCGTCACGGGATGAATCGGCAATTCAACAGATACTGAAACGCTTGGCTGGCTGGTTGGATCGCCCGTTGCCTGTCGGCCTTTCGATACAATCGCGCCATGCCCGTCATCGCCACCCGCCCCTGCCCCGCCGAAGCCTGCGCGCTGCTCGAACAGCATGGCCTGCCTGCGGTGTGGGCACGGCTGTATGCCGCACGGGGGGTGACCCATCCCGGCGATATCGCCCACCGTCTGCCCACCCTGCTGCCGCCCGCCGGGCTGCTGCATATTGAGCGTGCGGCCCGTTTGCTGGCCGATGCCATTGCGGCGCGTCAGCGCATCCTCATCGTGGCCGATTACGACGCCGACGGCGCAACTGCCTGTGCAGTTGGCGTGCGTGGCCTGCGCCTGCTGGGCGCGCAGGTGGATTACCTCGTGCCCAACCGGATCACCCATGGCTATGGCCTGACTCCTGCCATCGTAGCCCTGGCTGCTGCACGCAAGCCCAATTTACTCGTCACGGTGGACAACGGCATTGCCGCCGTCGCCGGGGTGGCGGCGGCCAACGCACTCGGCATACCGGTGCTGGTGACCGACCATCATCTGCCCGGCGAGGCTTTGCCGGATGCCGCCTGCATCGTGAATCCCAATCAGCCGGACTGCACCTTTGCCTCCAAACATCTGGCCGGTGTGGGGGTGATGTTTTATGTGCTGCTGGCACTGCGTGCCGAACTGCGCCAGCGCAACGCCTACACCAGCCAGACCGAGCCCGATCTGCGCAGCCTGCTCGATCTGGTCGCACTCGGCACTGTGGCCGATGTGGTCAGGCTCGACGCCAATAACCGCACGCTGGTGGAAAACGGTCTGGCCCGGATACGCGCGGGCAAAGCCCAGGCTGGCATCCACGCGCTGTTCCGCGCAGCCGGGCGCGACCCGCTGCACGCCACGGTATTCGATCTCGGCTTCATGCTGGGGCCACGCCTCAATGCCGCTGGTCGGCTCGACGACATGACGCTGGGCATTGAATGCCTGCTCACCGACGATGCGGCAAGCGCGCACACCCTGGCGCAGCAGCTCGACAGCCTCAACCGCAAGCGGCGCGATGTCGAATCCGGCATGCTGGAATCGGCACTCGGTATCCTCGCCACGTTCAACCCGGCGCACAGCCACAGCCTCGTCGCCTACCAGCCGGACTGGCACGCAGGGGTGATCGGCATCCTCGCTTCGCGTCTCAAGGACACCTACCATCGCCCCACCGTGGTGTTTGCGCGTGCCGACGATGGCACGCTCAAAGGCTCGGGGCGGTCAATTCCCGGCCTGCACCTGCGCGACGCGATTGACATGGTGGACAAACGCCACCCCGGCCTGATCCGCCAGTTTGGCGGCCACGCCATGGCGGCGGGTCTGACGCTGGCAACAGACCGGCACACGGATTTTGCAGCCGCGCTGGAAACGGTCGTGCGCGAATGGCTCGACCCGGCTGATCTGGAAGGCCGCATCGAAACCGATGGCGAGCTCGCCGCCAGTGAACACAGCTATGTCCTGGCAAGCGAGCTGGATCGTGCGGTATGGGGGCAGGGTTTTCCGGCGCCGCTGTTCACCGGCGAATTCGAAGTCAGCGCACAGCGCGTCGTCGGCGAAAAGCATCTCAAGCTGAAACTCGCACGCGGCGGGCAAGTCTTCGATGCCATGCGTTTCTTTCACCCCGACCCGCTCCCCGCGCACATCCGTGCCGTGTATGCGCTGATGCCCAACGAATACAATGGCCAGCACACCCTGCAACTGAAACTCCAGCACTGGGAGCCGGTCGATTGAGCGTGCATGACGCCACCCGACCGATTGCCCACTCATCCCCAGACACGTAATTCATGCCACCGATCACCTTCGCCCTCATCCTGCTCAACGTGCTGATCTACGTGATGTCCGCGTTTACCGGCCCGGACATCATCCGCACTTTTGCCCTGTGGCCGCCCGGCTCGGGCGGGGCGCTGCACATCTGGCAGCTGGTGACCTACAGTTTTCTGCACGGCTCGCTGCTGCATCTGGGATTCAACATGCTGGCGATCTGGATGTTCGGCTCGGCACTCGAACGGATATGGAGCGACCTGCGCTACCTGCTCACCTACCTGATGAGCGTCGTCGTCGCGGCAATGACGCAAATCGTGATCAGCGGCTATTTTCTGCACAGCGCCAGTCCGGTCATCGGCGCATCGGGCGGCGTGTTCGGCCTGTTGCTGGCGTATGCGCTGTATTTCCCCAACAACGCCATCGGCCTGATTTTCCTGCCCTTCGTCCGCATCCCGGCGCGCACTTTCGTCATCGGCTACGGCCTGCTCGAACTGTTCCTGGGGGTGACCAACACGGCCGCAGGCGTCGCCCACTTTGCGCATCTTGGTGGCCTGTTCGGCGGCTGGCTGGCGGTGCAGTATTTTCGCGGACGCGGCCTGTTCGGCAGCTGGGTGCGGCGGCGCTGAGCGCACGTCATTCCGATTCCAGATCAATAATGGCGCGAAGCCGAGCCGTAGACAGTGCTGTAGCACGGCAGAGCGGAGTCGTTGCCGCTTCAGCGGCTTACGAATCCGGCCTACCCCTTGCGGGTGAGGCGAAGGCGACAAAGCCAGTATTGATCTGGAATCGGAATCAGGCGTAGCCCTGCGGGTTTTGCTGCTGCCAGCGCCAGGTATCGGCGCACATGCGCGGCAAATCATATTCGGCACGCCAGCCCAGATCGCGTGCCGCGCGTGCCGGGTCGGCCCAGCATTGCGCCACATCACCCGGACGGCGCGCAACCACTTCGTAAGGCACAGGCTGTCCGCTGGCGGCTTCGAACGCGCGCACCATGTCGAGCACGCTCACCCCACAGCCCGTGCCCAGATTCCAGGTTTGCACCCCGTCCAGGCCATGCAGCTTGTCGAGCGCGGCGACGTGGCCGCGCGCCAGATCCACCACATGAATATAGTCGCGCACTCCGGTGCCGTCCGGCGTTGGGTAATCGCCGCCAAACACATTCAGGTGCGGCCGCCGCCCCACCGCCACCTGCGCCACATAGGGCATCAGGTTGTTGGGAATGCCACGCGGGTCTTCACCGATGAGGCCGGATACGTGTGCCCCCACCGGATTGAAGTAGCGCAGCAGCGCCACGTGCCAGCCGGCATCCGCGTGCGCGATATCGCGCAGCATCTCCTCGATCACCAGTTTGGAACGGCCGTAAGGATTGGTTGCCGACAGTGGAAAATCCTCGGTGATCGGCACCGTCGCCGGGTCACCGTACACCGTGGCCGACGACGAGAACACCACCGACTTCACCCCGGCCGCCGCCATTTCCTCGAACAGCGTGATGCTGCCGGCGATGTTGTTGTCGTAATACAGCAGCGGCTTTTCCACCGACTCGCCCACCGCTTTCAGCCCGGCAAAATGCACCACGGTATCGATGTCGAAGTCGTCGAACAGCTGGCGCAGCGCCGCGCGGTCGCGGATGTCGCCCTGCACGAAAGTCACCGGCTTGCCGGTAATCTGCGCCACCCGGTCCAGCGAGATCACACTGCTGTTCGACAGATTGTCGAACACCACCACCTCGTGCCCGGCAGCGAGACATTCCACCGCCGTGTGCGATCCGATATAGCCGGCTCCGCCGGTCAGCAATACGTTCAATGTGACTCCTCCTGGACATCCATCATGATCGAATCGGCTGGTCGGTGCGGGTTACGCCTCCATGCACAGCGTCAAAGCCTCCCGCCAGTCGCGCAGGCGCAGGCCGAATGCCTGTTCCAGCCGGTCATTGTTCAGCCGTGAATTCAGCGGGCGCCGCGCAGGGGTCGGATAGTCGCTGCCCGGAATCGGCACCAGCGATGCCGGCATTACAGTCGCGTCGAAGGTATCCAATGCGCGAATCGCCTCAGCAAAGCCGTACCAGGATGTCTCGCCCGCGTTAGTCATGTGATACGTGCCCCAGCGCGCATTGTTCTGCGCCCTGTCGGCCAAACTTACTTGTGCGAGCACCTGCGCCGTCGCCTCGGCCAGGTCACGACACCAGGTAGGCGCACCAATCTGGTCGTCGACGATCTTCAGTTCAGGGCGTTCACGCAGCAGACGGCGCATGGTGCGCAGAAAATTGCTGCCACGTGCGCCATATACCCACGACGTACGAAAGATGAGATGGCGACACCCGGCGGCTGCAATCGCCACCTCGCCCGCGTGCTTGGTGGCGCCGTACACGTTGAGCGGACCCGCGGCATCACCCTCACACCAGGGCATCACCCCCGATCCATCGAACACGTAATCCGTCGAAAAATGTATCAGCAGCGCGTCGCACCTGGCCGCCTCCTCGGCCAGCACGCCCGGCGCAGTCGCATTCAGCGCGTGTGCCCGCTCGGGCTCGCTCTCGGCCTTGTCCACTGCCGTGTAAGCCGCCGGATTGACGATGATGTCCGGCACCATCGCCCTGACGGCATCGCGTATGGCTGCACCATCGGTCAGATCCAGCATGCGTGAATCCAATGCCACTACTTCGCCCAGTGCCCCCAGCGTACGGCGCAGCTCCCAGCCCACCTGCCCATTGACACCCGTGAGCAGGATCTTCGGGGCAACGCGCGTCCGGTCACGCGGGGTGCTCATGCGTAGGTCTCGGCGTCTTTGATGAGGGGTAATGCCTGATCCTTGGCTGATAACTGCGGCGCCCCTGCCAGTGGCCATTGCACCCCGATATCCGCGTCGTCCCAGCGCACCCCACGATCCCATTGCGGCGCGTAATACGCCGTGGTCTTGTAAAGAAAATCTGCCGTTTCGGACAGCACCAGAAATCCGTGCGCAAACCCCGGCGGAATCCACAGCATGCGGTGGTTTTCCGCCGACAGCTCATGGCCGGTCCATTGTCCGAAATGCGGCGACGAACGGCGCATATCCACGGCCACATCGAATACTGCGCCGCTCAATACCCGCACCAGCTTGCCCTGGGGCTCGTTCACCTGGTAGTGCAGGCCACGCAACACCCCTTTGCCCGAGCGCGAATGATTGTCCTGTACGAAATCCAGATCGAGCCCGAGCGCAGCGAAGGTTTTGCGGTTCCAGCTTTCCAGAAAAAAGCCGCGTGCATCGCCGAACACCTTCGGATCGACAAGCAGCACACCCGGGAGCGCGGTTTCAGTAATATTCATTTCGGGTCTGGGTTGATTTGGAAATATCGGTGAGGGTGCAGGATGAATGCCGCGGGTCCGTGTGCCGAGTAGGGCACCATTCAGAACACCTTTTCATTCAGCATGTTCAGCAGGTAGCGTCCATAGGCATTCTTCTTCAGCGGCTCGGCCAGCCGTGCCACCTGTTCTGCATCGATATAGCCCTGCCGGAAAGCAATCTCTTCGGGGCAGGCAATTTTCAATCCCTGCCGCTTTTCGATGGTCTCGATGAAGAGTGACGCCTCAAGCAGCGACTCGTGCGTACCGGTATCGAGCCAGGCATGGCCGCGTCCCATGATCGACACATTCAGCGCACCCGCTTCAAGATAGAGTCGATTGATATCGGTAATTTCCAGCTCGCCGCGTGGTGAGGGTTTCAGGTTGCGGGCCATCTCCACCACCTGGCGGTCGTAAAAATACAGTCCGGTCACGGCATAGTTCGATTTTGGCTTGGCCGGCTTTTCTTCCAGGCTGATCGCCCTGCCTGTGGGATCGAATTCCACCACACCATAACGCTCCGGGTCATGTACCCGGTAGGCAAACACCGTTGCGCCGGAGGCCGCTTCGCTGGCCGCGCACAGGTCTCCAGTCATGTCGTGGCCGTAGAAAATATTGTCGCCCAGCACCAGTGCACTCGGGCCCTCGCCTACAAAATCCGCACCAATCACGAAGGCCTGCGCCAGTCCGTCCGGACTTGGCTGCACGGCATATTGCAGATTGATCCCCCACTGACTGCCATCGCCCAGCAACTGCGTAAAGCGCGGCGTGTCCTGCGGTGTCGAAATGATCAGAATGTCGCGTATCCCTGCCAGCATCAACGTGGTGAGGGGATGGTAAATCATCGGCTTGTCGTAGATCGGCAAGAGCTGCTTTGATACAGCGAGCGTGGCAGGGTACAGACGCGTGCCTGAGCCGCCGGCCAGGATAATGCCCTTGCGCCTCATTGCGTACCCTTTTCAGCGTAATTCGTATCGAGCCATTTGCGGTATTCGCCGCTCGCCACATTCTCCACCCAGCGCATATTGTCCAGATACCAGCGTACCGTTTTTCGGATTCCCGTTGTAAAAGTTTCAGCGGGCTTCCAGTCCAGTTCGCGGTGAATCTTGCCGGCGTCAATCGCGTAACGGCGGTCGTGGCCGGGACGATCCTTCACGTAGGTCAGCAGGCGGGCATACGGGCCCGCCGCATCCGGACGCATCTCGTCCAGCAGGGCACACACGGTTTTCACGATCTCGATATTCGGCATCTCGTTCCAGCCACCGATGTTGTAGGTCTCGCCAACCCGACCCTTTTCCAGCACTGCGCGGATGGCCGAACAATGATCGGTGACATACAACCAGTCGCGCACGTTCATGCCGTCGCCGTAAATCGGCAGCGACAGGCCGCGCGTGGCATTCAGGATCATCAGCGGGATCAGCTTTTCCGGGAATTGGTACGGGCCGTAATTGTTCGAGCAATTCGTCGTCAGCACCGGCAGGCCGTAGGTATGGTGATAGGCACGCACCAGATGATCGGACGCCGCTTTGCTCGCTGAATACGGGCTGTTCGGCGCATACGGCGTGGACTCGGTGAAGGGTGGATCGTCCGGCAACAGCGAACCGTAGACTTCATCGGTGGACACGTGTAGAAATCGGAAAGCCGCCTGCTCTGTCGCCGGCAATCCCTGCCAGTACGCGCGCGCCGCCTCCAGCAGGTGAAACGTCCCAACCACATTGGTCTGGATGAACTCGGCCGGGCCGTGGATCGAGCGATCTACATGCGATTCGGCAGCAAAATGCAGGATCGCGCGCGGGCGCGATTCGGCGAGCAGACGATCCAGCAGACTGCGGTCGGCAATATCACCCTGCACCCACCGATAGCGCGCATCGTCTTTCAGGCTGTCCAGGGTTTCCGGATTGCCCGCGTAGGTGAGTTTGTCGAGATTCAGCACCGGCTCGTTGCTTGCGCGCAGCCAGTCGAGGATGAAATTGGCACCGATGAAGCCGGCCCCGCCAGTGACCCAAATCACGGACACCCCCCGCACAGCTCAGAACATGCAAATTGCTTGCTCATGCAATCAGGACTTTCCGCTCAGTAACTGCCGTGCAGCGCCAACGACGAACAGCGTATTCGTCACCAGATAGCGCTTCCACAGCCGACCCGGTTCGCTCAGCAGACGGTGCAGCCATTCCAGCCCGTTGTCACGCATCCAGGCCGGTGCGCGCTGCACTGTACCTGCATGGAAATCGAACGCCGCGCCCACACCGATCATCACGGCATTCACCCGACCACGATGCTCAGCCATCCAGCGTTCCTGCTTGGGACAGCCCAGGCCGACGAACACGATGCCCGCGCCGCTGGCATGGATGCGCGCTACCGCCGCCGCGTCTTCTTCCGGCGACAGCGCACGGAACGGCGGCGACTCCATCGTCATCTTCAAATCGGGAAATGCAGCATGCAGGCGCTGTTCCAGCAAAGCCAGCGTCGCCCCGGTGCTTCCATAGCAATACACCGGCAATCCGGATTCAGCACAACGTTCGCACAGCGCCCACATCAGATCCGGTCCACTGATGCGACGCTGCCCGGCAAAACCCAGCCGACGGAGCATCCAGGCCACCGGCGCGCCATCCGGCGTCGCCATGTCTGATGCATTGATGATGTCGCGATACGCGGCATCGCGCGATGCACTCACCACCACGTGTACATTGCAGATCGTAACGTAGCGGCTTTCGCGACCATGCGCCCAGATCATCAGACGATCCTGCGCCGCGTCCCCCATCAGCGCATCAATGCGGGCACCGAGCACCGTGCCCGTCTTTCGGTTTAGTTCCGTTTTCATGTCGTCGATCTGTGCTGGCAAAGCGGTCTAACCCGGTTCCCTTGAGCCTTGCATCCTGTACCGTGCGCCCGTCTGTTCCATCGCCTCGCCATAGATCTCGATGAGCCGCCGGTAATTCACATCCGGCGAAAACTCTGCCTCGTATTGCGCTCGCGCGTTGCGTCCCATCACCGCCATCGCCTCCGGGTGCGCCTGCGCCCACGACAATTTTATTGCCAGATCGCGCGCATTGCCTGGCTCGAACAGCAACCCGGTCTCACCGTCGCGCACCAGCGCCGCCAGTGCACCCAAGCGGCTTGCTACCACCGGCGTACCACAGGCAAAAGCTTCAATCGCCACCATCCCGAAGGTTTCATACCAGATGCTTGGCACCACCACCACCCGCGCACGCGTCATTTCTTCCCGCACGACACTGGACGGCTGGCTGCCCAGACAAGTCGCCCCGGCCACACTGTCGAGGCGGGCAGCTTCCGGGCCCTCGCCTACCACGCGCAGGCAGGCACCGGTCAAGTCCCGCATCGCCTCGGCCAGTGTGGCCACCCCCTTCTCCACTGACAGACGCCCCACGAACAGCAGCGCCGTCCGGTCAGTGGCGGGTACAGAACCAGCCTCCTCGTCACGCCAGTCGACGAAATTCGGCTTCACTACTATCCGCTCCGCAGGCAACCCGCCTTCGATAAACTTGCCCCGGCAAAACTCGTTCAGTGCAATATAACGCGCCACCTTGTTGTGATAGGTGCCCAGCCCGCGATGCAGCCCCAACATCCCCGCCAGCACCGCCGACGCCGGGCGCGACCCGCGATAACACGCCCGCGTCACCCCGCGCCAGGGCAGCCGCCCCAGGCAGTCCTCGCAGACCCGGCCCTCGCGCAGGAACAGCGCGTTCAGGCACATCAGGCGAAAATTGTGCAGCGTCTGCACCACTGGCACCCCCGCCGTCGCCGCCGCCCAGTACAGGGATGGTGACACCAGCGGAACAGTGTTGTGCGCATGAATCACATCCGGCCGAAACCCGCGTACCCGCTCTGCCAGCCCCTGCATCGTGCGCGCCGACCACAACGTATCGCGCGCCAGCGCCAGCGCCCCCATATCCGCCACTTCGTCGTTACTGCGCGACCAGACTTCCACCGCATGTCCCCGCGCCCGCAGCAAAGCCGCTTCCGCCTCCACCACCGTATCCTCGCCGCCGCGATGCCGGTAGGCGTTGTGGACCACCAGGACGCGTGTCGTCATCGAGTGCTCAGCGCACCAGCCGCACCGGCACCGGTCCGATTGTCATGCGCGCCGACACAGGCATCGCCGCTGCGTCCAGCAGTCCCTGCATGTGCCGTACCTGCCACGCGCGCGGAGGGTCAAACCCACGCTCCGATTCACTCCATACGATCCATTCTGGCTGGCCCGCGCGGCTCAGCGAACACACCCATAGCGGATCGCTGAACACCCCGCCACCCTCGCGCGCGCAACCGCCAAACTCCGCCCCCACCAGCCACGCGCGCAGCCGCTCATAGCCCCGCGCCGCAGGCTTCGGGCGCCTGCCACGCGCTTCCGCCAGTCCCATCGCGCCGTTGTCCCAGGCATACCAGAACACATGGCGTATCCCGCCGTTCAGGCTCAAGAGATAACTGCGCGCCACAAAACCCGCCGCCTCCCGGGGGTCGGGCTTGTACCAGGAACGCCATACCGGTCGCTGGTGACGACCATAGCCCCCGTCGCCATTCTGAATCAGCCAGCCAATCTCGGTATTCCACAAGGGCTTGGCCGCCAGGCCATGGCGCGCCATGATCTCGCGCACCCTGCGGATGCGCTCCGGCAAAGCTTCCGGTAGTTCGGTCGATGCGTAGAAATGGTGACTGATCACGTCCGCCGCACGCCCGCCCCC
>JAJXUA010000057.1 GCA_021783275.1 Pseudomonadota bacterium | reverse complement strand
CAGCGAACCCGGCAGAAAGGCGCGCAGACCGCCGACCAGCACCGTCAGACCGCCCTTGACCTTGCCCTGCACCATGCCGGTGACGATGCGGCCTTCGTTCATCGCCGCTTCCAGATCCAGCCACGCGGCCAGTTTCTTGGCGCGCTCGCGCGACAGCTTGGTCGCGCCAAAGCCGTCTTCGATCGATTCAATGGCCACCGCCACGAAATCGCCGATCTTGGCTTCAACTTCGCCCAGATCGTTCTTGAATTCTTCTATCGGGATCAGGCTCTCGGATTTGAGACCTGCATTCACCGTCACGAAGTTGCCGTCGATGCCGACGATTTCTGCGGTGATGACTTCGCCCTGACGCATTTCCTGATGTTCAAGGGATTCCTCGAACAGGGCGGCAAAACTTTCCATGGATTCGTTAACAGCGGTAGCGGTTGCAGTAGACATTAAAAAACCTTCTTGTCCGTCGGTAAGGACGGGGTTGGTTGCACATCGTCACATCACGCGGGCGCGCGATGGACCCTTTAATTTGCAGCGATCCTGTTGTGGTAATGATCCAGTACCGCCTGCACCGATGATTCGATATCCATTTCGGTGGTATCGAGCAGCAGCGCGTCGGGCGCGGGCTTCAGCGGCGCCACGCTGCGCTGGGTATCGCGCGCGTCACGGGCTTCCATGTCCACAACAAGGGCAGGCAGGTTAGCAGAGATTCCCTTGTCGATCAACTGCTTATAACGCCTTTGCGCACGCGCCCCGGCACTGGCCGTGAGAAACACCTTGGCCACCGCATCCGGGAACACCACCGTGCCCATATCGCGACCATCGGCCACCAGTCCCGGTGGCTGACAATAGGCGCGCTGGCGCGCCAGCAACGCCTCGCGTACGGCAGGCAGCGCCGCCACTTTCGACGCGCCCTCACCCACCGCCTCGGCGCGGATGGCCTCCGTCACGTCCTGCCCTGCCAGCCAGACCGCACCCTCGCGAAACTCGGCGGGCAGGGCCGACGCCAGTGCGGCCACACTGGCTTCGTCAGTCAGCGCGACGCGGTGCTGCATCGCCGACAGCGCAGTCAGCCGGTACAGGGCACCGCTGTCCAGAAAGTGCAAGCCGAGGGCGGCGGCCACGCGCTCGGCGACGGTGCCTTTGCCCGAAGCGGAGGGGCCATCGATCGTGATGACGGGTGAGGGGTGAGGGGTGAGGGGTGAGGCAGCGTTCATCGGACAATATGGGCGAATTCGGCGAAATAGCGCGGAAAAGTCTTGGCAACGCAGCCGGGGTCGTTGATGCGGATCGGCACACCGCCGAGCGAAACGAGCGACAGGCACATCGCCATGCGGTGATCATCGTAGGTGTCGATGACGGCGTAAGGCGTGAGGGTTGAAGGGTGAGGCGGCGTGATGCGGATGAAGTCCGCGCCCTCCTCCACCGTCGCCCCGACTTTACGCAATTCGGTGGCCATGGCCACGATGCGGTCGGTTTCCTTCACGCGCCAGCTCGCAATATTGGTCAGCGTGGTGACGCCTTCGGCAAACAGCGCGGCCACTGCCAGTGTCATCGCGGCGTCGGGGATGTGATTGCAGTCGAGCGTGATCGCCCTGAGTGTGCCGGTGGCAGGCGCACTGGCCTCGATCCAGTTCGGCCCCATTTCAATCTGCGCACCCATCAGCGCCAGCGCGTCGGCAAAGCGCACGTCGCCCTGCACGCTGTCACGGCCCACGCCTTGCACCCGCACCGGGCCGCCGCCGATGGCACCGGCAGCAAGGAAATACGACGCCGACGAGGCATCGCCCTCGACCCAGATTTCGCCGGGGCTTTGATAGCGTGCACTGGCTGGCACGGTGAAACTTTGCCAGCCATCCTGCGCGATTTCGATGCCGAAACGCCGCAACATCGCCAGCGTAATTCCGATGTAGGGCCTGGAAATCAGTTCCCCCACGACCTCTATGGTGGTCGTGCGCTGCCGCAGCGGCAAGGCCATCATCAGGCCAGTGAGAAACTGGCTCGACACGTTGCCGCGCACCCGGGTGGTGTCGCCCGCCAGGTTTGCGGCATGGATGCGCAAAGGCGGGAAACCGGACTGGCCCAGGTAATCAATCCGCGCGCCCAGCAGACGCAGCGCCTCGACCAGATCGCCGATCGGACGCTCGTGCATCCGCGACACGCCTTTCAGCACATACGTGCCGCCCGACAGGGCACATGCCGCCGTCAGTGAACGGAACGCCGTCCCGGCGTTGCCGAGAAACAGCTCCACCTGCCTGACCGGAAAGCAGCCATCCGCCCCGGTGATTTCATAATCGTGGGTGTCCACCCCGTTCGCGTCCTGATGGCGCATCACCCCCACGCCGAGCGCGCGCAAGGCGTCGAGCATCACCCGCGTATCGTCGGAATCCAGCAACGCGCGCACCTGGGTTGTGCCCTTCGCCAGTGCAGCGAGCAGCAACACGCGGTTGGAAATGCTTTTGGAACCGGGCAAAGTCACCGTGCCAGAGGCGGCGGTGCGGGCGGGCAAGTCGAGAAAATCCATTACTGATCCTGTTCTTGTGCCCAGTTGTCACGCGCGCTGCGAGCACGCTCAAAGCTGTCGTACAGGGTCTGGGCATCACCTGCTGCAAGTGCCGCGCGCAAGGTGGCCAGCGCGCGCTGATAGGCATCGATCTCGACCAGCAGGGCGTCGCGGTTGGCAAACGCAATGTCACGCCACATGGCTGGCGATGAACCCGCAATCCGGGTGAAGTCACGGAAACCGCTTGCGGCATAGCGGAAAAACGCTCCGGCATCAGGACGCTGCGCCAGTTCATCGACCAGCGCGAACGCCGCCAGATGCGGCAAATGGCTGACCGCTGCGAAGATGCGGTCGTGGGTGGCCGCGTCGAGTTCGCCCACCTCGGCCCCGGCGGCCTGCCATAGCGCGCGCACCTGATCGACAGCCTGCGGGCGGGTTTCGGGCACGGGTGTCAGCACGCAGCGTTTGCCGCGATACAGGTCGGCACGCGCCGCGGACGGGCCGCTCTGTTCGGAACCGGCGATGGGATGGCCGGGGACGAAATCTCTGAAGTGCTCACCCAGGGTGTGACGTGCGGCAGCAACGACGCTGGCCTTGGTGCTGCCCGCATCGGTAATGATGACGCCGGGCTTGAGGTGCGGCGCAAGCTGGAGCAAGACGGCTTCGGTCGCCTGCACCGGCAGCGCGAGCAGGATCACGTCAGCCTGCGCAGCGGCTTCGAAGCTTGCGGCGCGGTCGATGATGCCGAGTTCGCGAGCGGCCTCTAGCGTCGCCGGATTACGGCCGACGCCGAGGACTTCGCCGACCGCGCCAGCTTCTTTCAACGCCAGCGCAAACGAGCCGCCGATCAGGCCGGTGCCAACCAGCGCAAGACGTTCGACGATCACAGCACCGCCTTCAGCGCGTCGAGAAAGCGCGCATTCTGGTTCGCCAGCCCGACCGACACGCGCAGGTATTCGGGCAAGCCGTAGCCCGCGACCGGGCGCACGATCACGCCTGCACGCAGCAGCGACTGATTCACCCGCGCCGCGTCGGCAAGTTTCACCAGCAGGAAATTACCCTTCGACGGCACAAATCCCAGCCCGAGCGCGGTCACGCCCGCTTCGAGCTGTTTCATTCCCATGCGATTCAACGCATAACTCCTCGCGAGAAATTCGTCATCGTGCAAGGCCGCCTCAGCCGCAGCGAGCGCGGGCACGTTGACGTTGAAGGGGTGGCGCACGCGGTTCAACAAATCGATCACGTCTGGGTGCCCGAGCCCGTAGCCGACGCGCAAGCCCGCGAGCCCGTAGGCTTTGGAAAAGGTGCGGACGATGACGAGATTGGGATGCACGGCGAGCCAGCGCGTGGTGTCGGTGCGTTCGTCCGGTGGCAAATACTCGCCGTAAGCCTCGTCGAGCACGACGATCACCTCGCGCGGCACCTCATTCAAAAACGCTTCGATCTCGCCCCAGGGCAGGAAGGTCCCGGTCGGGTTGTTGGGATTGGCGATCCACAGCACACGGGTATCCGGACGGATCGCGGCGCGCATTGCTTCAAGATCATGGCCAAGCTTGCGGGCAGGCGTGGCGATCCCGGTCGCGCCAGCGGTTTGCGTGGCAATCGGGTAAACCGCGAACGCGTGTTCAGAAAACACCGACGACGTGCCTGCCGTGAGGAAGGCGCGCGCGACCATGTCCAACACATCATTCGAGCCATTGCCGAGCACGATGCGGTTAGCCGCCACGTCGAATTTTTGCGAGATCGCCGCCTTCAGCGCAAAGCCCGCGCCGTCCGGATACAGCGCCATGCCACCCAAGGATTCCTGTGCGGCGAGCATGCCCGCTGGGCTCGGGCCGAGCGGGTTTTCGTTCGACGCGAGTTTGACGATGGCGTGTTCGGCCAGGCCGAATTCGCGCGCGAGTTCGGCGATGGGTTTGCCGGGTTGATACGGAGCGATGGCCTGAATGTGGGTGGGCGCGTTGACAGCTACAGTGGCGAGGTCGCAGGCGGACATGGAAACGTTAGATAAGTTGTAACTGCGCGATGGCATTAATTAATGTAGGGCGGATGAGGCCAAGGGCCGCTATCCGCCGGATGAAGGTGCGTGCGACACGAGGCTGATGCGGCGGAAGGCGCTGCGCTTTTCCGCCCTACGAGGGCTCACGCTGCTCGGCCAAGGCACGCAGGACTAACACTTCGGTCTTCGACATGGCCTCGTCTGCGGTCGCGCCATAGCACATTACACCGGGAAGCTGCGGAACCTCGGCGATCCAGCGACCATCGGTTTCCTCTTCGCATTCGATGTTGAAATTCATGGTTGTGCTCCGGTTAGGTGTGGCTTGGATTGTAGAGGCTTATCTTTCAGCGCGAGGCGCGGCGCTTCTCGACGCTGCGTGAGCTATTTCGCGCGAAGGTACAAAAATTTTTGCGTAGAGCCCGGTGCCTGCCGTTCTTCGGTAACGAAGAGTTCGGTTTTGGCTTTGACAAGCTCGGAGAGCTTCTTGTAACCATATAGCCTGGAATCAAAATCAGGTTGCAACTTGGTGAGGTAACTACCGAAAGTGCCCAAGTGTGCCCATCCAGCATCGTCAATCGACTGCTCAAGCGCTGCCAACACAAATTTCTTCGGGAACTCCTGCTTTATTTCAGCGGCATCAAAAACAGCGGGACTCAGCGTTGGCTTCGGGTCGTTCTCTGTCTTCTTTGTAATCCCGGTAGAGTCTGGAGCCGCACTCGGGCGAAGAACCTCAGTGAATACAAACTTATGGCAGGCATTGCGAAAAGCGTCAGGCGTTTTCTTTTCTCCAAAGCCGAAAACTGTGAGTCCTTCTTCACGCAAGCGCATGGCAAGTCCAGTGAAATCACTATCACTCGTAATCAAGCAGAACCCATCGAATTTACGCGTGTATAGCAAATCCATGGCATCGATGATCAGTGTGCTGTCGGTCGCATTTTTGCCTGTTGAATAAGCAAATTGTTGAACAGGTTTGATGGCGTATTGCTGAAGCACCTTCTTCCAAGAAGAGCTTGTAGGGGCGGTGAAGTCGCCATAAATTCGTTTTACGGTTGCCTCTCCGAATCTCGCAATTTCAGCAAGCAAGCCTTCGATAACCGCAGCTTGTGCATTGTCAGCGTCGATTAGAACCGCCAAACGAAGGGTTGGCTCTTCAGCTTCAATCTTGGCAACTAATCGAGGCGATACCACGCTTACTCCCCTTTCCTGGCTATCAGTCCGCCGACACCGGATACGACCCCAACACCTTCAAAAACGCCGCCCGCGCGCGCACGTCGTCGAGCACGACGGCGAACGCCGGATCGCTCTGATGCCCTTCGCAGACGACGTGAAAGACGTATTCCCAGTTGCCGCCTGCGCCGCGTTCCTGGCGCGCGGGGCGGGATTCGAGTTTGCTCATGGAGATGCCGGCGTCGGCGAGCGGTTGCAGGAGTTTGACGACGGCACCGGGCTGGTTGGGCGCACCCATGGCGAGGCTGGTCTTGTCATGCCCGGAAGGCGCGGCGGGTGTCTGGCCGAGCACCCAGAAGCGGGTGGTGTTGGTGGCCTCGTCTTCGATGCGGGCCGCGACAACCTGCAGCGCATAAAGATCGGCGGCAGTGGCGCTACCAAGGCTGGCAGTGCCGGGCTCGGCAGCGGCGCGGCGCGCGGCTTCGCTGTTGGAGACGACGGGGATTTTTTCAGCGTGCGGCAGGTGCCGGGCAAGCCAGTGCTGGCACTGGGCGAGTGATTGAACGTGGCCGTAGACGCGGGTAAGTTGCGTAAGCCCGGTCGCCTTCGCCATCAGATTCTGGTGGATCGGCAGCAACACCTCGCCAATGATCTGCAGGGGACTTGCCAGCATCAGATCGAGCGTGCGCGTGACCGAGCCTTCGGTGGAGTTTTCCGTCGGGACGACGGCAAAGTGCGCGCGGCCGGTTTCAACGGCATGAAAACAGGCGTCAATGTCGGTCTCGGCCTGCGCTTCGATCGACTGCCCGAAATGCTTGACGACAGCCTGCTGGGAAAACGTCCCGGCGGGGCCGAGGTAGGCCACGCGGATAGTCTGTTCCAGCGCGCGACACGCCGACATGGTCTCGCGCAACAGATGCTCAATGGTCTCGTCCGGCAGTGGGCCGGGATTGGCCGCACGCAGGCGCGCGACGATCTGGGCTTCGCGCTCGGGCCGATAAATGGTGTCGCCGTTCTTGGTGCGCCCGACATCCTGGGCAATGGCGGCGCGCTCGGACACCAGTTTCAGCCAGGCGTCGTCGAGCGCATCGATCCGCGCCCGCAGCGATTTGAGCGCGTCGTCATTCATGCGGGCAGATACCGGAGTGCAAGCACACCGCCAATCCCCGACAGCGACGCCATCACCGCGTCCGGCACGGCACTGTCCACATCGACCAGCGTATAGGCCATGTCGCCCTTGGACTTGTTCACCATGTTGTGGATGTTCAGCCCCGCGTCGGCGAGCACGGTCGATATCTGGCCGACCATATTGGGCACGTTGGCGTTGGAAATCGCCAGACGGAAGTTCGATTCGCGCGCCATCGCAACATTGGGGAAGTTGACGGCGTTGAGGATGTTGCCGTGCTCCAGATAGTCGGCAACCTGCTCGGCGACCATCACGGCGCAGTTCTCCTCGGCTTCTTCGGTGGAAGCCCCCAGGTGCGGCAGCGCGACGACTTTGGCGTGGCCCTTGAGCGCGTTGGCCGGGAAGTCACAGATGTAGGCGGCGAGCTTGCCCGCGTTCAGCGCTTCGACGGCGGCAGCGTTGTCCACCACACCTTCACGCGCAAAATTCAGCAGCACGGCGTCGGGGCGCATGACGGCGAGACGCGGGACGTTGATGAGATTGCGCGTGGCGTCGAGCAGTGGCACATGCAGCGTGACGTAATCGGCGACGCGCAGCGCATCTTCCACCGACTCGGCGCGGCGCACCTGCGACGGCAGCCGCCATGCCGCGTCCACCGTGATCGCCTGATCGAAGCCGACGACGTTCATGCCCAGCGCAATCGCCGCTTCGGCGACGTGGCAACCTATCGCCCCCAGCCCCACCACCGCGAGCGTGCGTCCTGGCAGTTCACAACCGGCGAACTGTTTTTTGCCCGCTTCGGTCGCCTTGTGCTGTTCCTCGTCCGAGCCGGACAGGCCTTCAACAAAGCGCAGTGCCGGAACAAGCTTGCGCGCGGCGATGAGCATCCCGGCAATGACCAGTTCCTTCACCGCGTTGGCATTGGCCCCCGGCGCATTGAACACGGGTACGCCGCGCTCGGACAGTTTCTTCACCGGGATGTTGTTGGTACCCGCACCGGCACGACCAATGGCGCGCACGCTGGCAGGAATCACCATATCGTGCATCACCGTCGAGCGCACCAGAATCGCGTCCGGGTCAGCGACGTCGCCGCCGACGGTGTAGTTCTGCGGCAGGCGCGCGAGGCCCCGGGCCGAGATCGCGTTGAGCGTGAGAACCTTGCGCGGCTTAGCCATGGGATTTTTCGAAATCGTTCATGTAGGCCACCAGTGCCTGCACACCCGCGAGCGGCATCGCGTTGTAGATCGACGCGCGCATGCCGCCGACCGAGCGGTGGCCTTTCAGCTGCAGCAGATTGGCTTCTTTCGCGCCCTTGAGGAAAGCGTCGTCGAGTGCCGCGTCGGCCAGCGTGAAGGGAATGTTCATCAGCGAGCGGTTGGCCGGTGCGACCGGCGAGTTGTAAAAGCCGGTGGAATCCAGCTTCGAATACAGCAGGCCGGCTTTTTCACGGTTGGTTTTTTCCATCGCCGTGAGGCCGCCGTTGGATTGCAACCATTTAAAAACGAGCCCGGCGGTGTACATGCCAAAAGTCGGCGGCGTGTTGTACATCGACTCGTTGTCGGCGTGGGTCTTGTAGTCGAACATCGTCGGTGTGCCTTTGAGCGTCTCGCCGATCAGATCCTCGCGCACGATCACGATGGTCAATCCCGCCGGGCCAATGTTCTTCTGCGCACCCGCGTAGATGAGGCCGAATTTGCTCACATCCATCGGCCGCGACAGGATGGTCGAAGACATGTCGGCAACGAGCGGCGTGTCACCACTATCGGGAATGTCGAAAATCTCGACGCCGCCGATGGTCTCGTTCGGCGTGTAGTGCAGGTAGGCCGCGTTCGCATCGCGCTTCCAGGTGTCGAACGCCGGGGCGTAGCTGAAGTTCTTGTCCTCGCTCGTCGCCACCACATTCACCGCGCCATATTTCTTGGCTTCTTTGATGGCCTTCTTCGACCATTCGCCGGTGTTCAGATAATCAGCGGACGCCTTGCCGCGCAGCAGGTTCATCGGAACCATCGCAAATTGACTCGACGCCCCGCCCTGCAAAAACAGCACCTTGTAGTTCGCCGGAATGCCCATCACTTCGCGCAGATCGGCTTCGGCAGCAGCGGCGATGCCCATGAATTCCTTGCCGCGATGGCTCATTTCCATCACCGACATGCCGCTGCCGTGCCAATCGACCATCTCGGCCTGCACCTGCTGCAACACGGCTTTCGGCAGCACGGCAGGGCCGGCACTGAAGTTGTAAATCGTCATGCCATATCCTCTTCGTTGTCGCTCTCGGCGACTTTTTCCAGACTGATCAGGGTCTCGCCCTTGTCCAGGTTGATCAGCGTCACGCCCTGCGTCGAGCGGCTCATGGCGCGGATTTCCTTGACGCGGGTGCGGATCAGCACGCCGCCAGTGGTAATCAGCATGATCTCGTCGTCCGGTTTCACCAGTGTGGCGGCCACCACGCGGCCATTGCGCTCGCTGGTCTGGATCGCGATCATGCCCTGCGTTGCCCGTGCATGGCGGGTGTACTCGGTGATTGGGGTGCGCTTGCCAAAGCCGTTTTCGGTTGCGGTCAGTACGAAATCATTTTCATCTTCGGCCACCAGCAGCGAAATCAGCTTTTTGTCCTTGGCGAGTTTCATCCCGATCACGCCGCGCGCATTGCGGCCCATCGGACGCACATCGTTTTCATCAAAGCGCACCGCCTTGCCGCCATCGGAGAACAGCATCACGTCATGCCGTCCATCCGTGATCGATGCGCCGATGAGAAAGTCGCCTTCGTCCAGGCCCACCGCGATGATGCCAGCGGTGCGCGGTCGCGAAAATTCTGACAGCGGCGTTTTCTTGACAATGCCGTTCGACGTGGCCATGAACACGTAATGCTCATCGTCGAAAGTCTTCACCGGCAGCAACGCGTTGATCTTTTCGCCGTCTTCCAGCGGCAGCATATTCACGATCGGCTTGCCACGCGCGGCACGCCCGCCCGCCGGGACGTTGTACACCTTGAGCCAGTACAGCCGCCCGCGATTGGAGAAACACAAAATGAAATCGTGGGTGTTGGCGACGAACATTTTTTCGATGAAGTCTTCGTCCTTGGTGCCCGCCGCCTGCTTGCCGCGCCCGCCGCGTTTCTGCGCGCGATAGTCGTCCATCGGCTGCGACTTCATGTAGCCGCCGTGTGACAGTGTCACCACCATTTCCTCGGGCTTGATCAGGTCTTCCATCGACATGTCCTGCGCGTTCTCGACGATGACCGAGCGGCGCGCATCGCCGAACTGTTCCTGGATGGCCTTGAGTTCGTCGCGAATGATCATGGTGATGCGCGCCGGCGTGGCGAGTATGTCGAGCAGGTCGGCGATTTTCGCCATGATCTCCTTGTACTCGCCGATGATCTTGTCGGATTCCAGATTGGTGAGGCGCTGCAGCTGCATCTCGAGGATGCGCTGCGCCTGAATCTCGGACAGGTGATAACCGTCGGCGTGCAGGCCGAATTCCGGGCCCATGTTGAGCGGTCGCGAGTACTCGGGATCGATGCGGGCGAGCATTTCCTCGACCATCGCCGACTTCCAGGCTTTGTCCAGCAGCCGCGTTTTGGCAATCGCCGGAGTCTCGGACGACTTGATCAGCTCGACGATTTCATCGACGTTGGCAAGCGCCACCGCCAGACCTTCGAGGATGTGGCCGCGTTCGCGTGCTTTTTTCAGCTCAAACACGGTGCGCCGCGTCACCACTTCGCGGCGATGGCGCAGGAAGGCGTCGAGGATTTCGCGCAGATTGAGCAAGCGCGGCTGGCCGTCGATCAGCGCCACCATGTTCATGCCGAAGGTGTCCTGCATCTGCGTCTGCTTGTACAGATTGTTCAGGATCACATCGGCGTTTTCACCGCGTTTCAGCTCGATGTACACGCGCATTCCGGACTTGTCGGATTCATCGCGCAGGTCGGAAATACCATCGATCTGTTTTTCACGTACCAGCTCGCCAATCTTGATCAGCAGGTTGGCCTTGTTCACCTGGTAGGGCAGCTCGTCGATGATGATGGCCTGCTTGCCGCCTTCGCGCCCGACATCCTCGACGTGGCAGGTGGCGCGCATCACCACGCGACCCCGGCCCGTGCGGTAGCCATCCTTCACGCCCGATACGCCGTAGATGATGCCGGCCGTGGGGAAATCCGGTGCCTTGACGATGGCGATCAGCGCTTCGATGTCGATCTCGGGATCGTCGAGCAGCGCGAACAGCGCATCACAGATATCGGTGAGATTGTGCGGCGGGATATTGGTCGCCATGCCGACCGCAATGCCGGACGAACCGTTGATCAGCAGATTGGGAATCCGGGCGGGCAGCACCAGCGGCTCGTGCTCCGAGCCATCGTAGTTGGGACCGAAATCGACCGTTTCCTTGTCCAGATCGGCCAGCAGCTCGTGCGCGATCTTCGCCATGCGCACTTCGGTGTAACGCATCGCCGCCGCGTTATCCCCATCCACTGAACCGAAGTTGCCCTGGCCGTCGATCAGCGGGTAGCGCAGCGAAAAATCCTGCGCCATCCGCACCATGGTGTCGTACACCGCCGTATCGCCGTGGGGGTGGTATTTACCGATCACGTCGCCGACCACGCGGGCCGACTTCTTGTACGCCTTGTTCCAGTCGTTGCCCAGTTCGTTCATCGCGAACAGCACCCGGCGATGCACCGGCTTCAGGCCGTCGCGCACATCCGGCAGCGCGCGCCCCACAATCACGCTCATCGCGTAATCGAGATACGAGCGTCTCATCTCCTCTTCGAGACTGACCGGGAGGGTTTCCTTGGCAAACTGTTCCATAACCGGCTTTTTATTGACCTAAAAGCCCGGGATTTTAGCATGGTCGCCGCGTCTGCCGGGTCTGTCCAAACCCGGGCCGCCTTTGCCAATCCCGGCGTAAACGGCGAGAATCCACGCCACCATGCACGCCCCCGCTGATCTGCTCCTGTTACCGCAATGGATAGTGCCCGTCGAGACAGCAGGCACGCTGACCGACCACGCCGTGGTGGTAAATGACGGCGCGATACTCGACGTGCTGCCCGCCGACGCTGCGCAGGCGCGCTACCAGGCTAGCCACACCCTGCCGCTGCCTGGACAGGCGCTGATTCCCGGCCTCGTCAACCTGCACTGCCACGCTGCGATGTCGCTGCTGCGTGGTTATGCCGACGACCTGCCGCTGATGACCTGGCTCAACGATCACATCTGGCCTGCCGAGAAACAGCATGTATCCGCAGCCTTCGTGCGCGACGGCACCCTGCTCGCCGCAGCCGAGATGCTGGCTGGCGGCATCACCACCTGCAACGACATGTATTTCTATCCGCAGGCGGCAGGCGAGGCGTTTTTGCAGGCGGGCATGCGCGCGGTGCTGGGCATGGTGGTGCTGGAATTCCCTTCGGCGTATGCCGCTGATGCCGACGACTATCTGGCGCGCGGCCTGGCCACGCGTGACGAACTGAAAGACGAGCCGCTGCTTGGCTTCAGCTTCGCGCCGCATGCGCCCTACACTCTGGGTGATGCGGCCTTTGCACGCATCAACACCCTGGCCGAGCAGCTCGGACTGGCTATTCATACCCATATTCACGAAACAGCCGACGAAATCACCCACAGCCTCAAACAATATGGCGTGCGCCCGCTCGAACGGCTGGCGCAGCTGGGGCTGCTGGGGCCGAACTTCATCGGCGTCCACGCTGTGCACCTGAACGATGCTGAAATCAGACTTCTGGCGCAGCACGGCTGCCACGTGGCGCACTGCCCCGGCTCGAACCTGAAGCTCGCTTCCGGCATCGCGCCCGTCGCCCGGCTTGTCGATGCAGGCGTCAATCTCGGCCTGGGCACTGACGGCGCCGCCAGCAACAACCGGCTCGACCTGTTCGCCGAAATGCGGCTGGCGGCCCTGCTCGCCAAAGGCGCGAGCGGCAACGCCGCCGCCCTGCCCGCCCCCACCGCGCTGAAAATGGCGACACTGGATGCCGCCCGTGCGCTCAATCTTGACGACCGCATCGGCAGTATCTCCATCGGCAAGCGCGCCGACCTGGTCGCAATCGACCTCTCCGGCCCCGAATGCCAGCCGGTGTTCGACCCTGTCTCGCACCTGGTTTACGTGGCCGGGCGCGAGCACGTCACCCATGTCTGGGTGGACGGCACGCTGAAACTCGACCACGGCCGCCTGGTCGATCTCGAACCGGACGACCTCGCCGCCCGTGCCGCCTGGTGGCGTGGAAAACTCGCTAAAAATTTTGAACAGGGCGTAGCGTGAGGCACGGGAGAAAACCGTTTTATCCCCCGCCTCCCTGTTAATCCTCCACGATCTGGAAACCCGACCATGAGCAACGTAGACGCCGCCGAAATCGCCAAATTTTCCGAACTCGCTCACCGCTGGTGGGACCCGAATTCCGAGTTCCGGCCGCTGCACGAGATCAACCCCCTGCGTCTCAAGTGGATCGACCAGCTGGCTCCGCTCACCGGAAAACGCGTGCTCGACGTCGGCTGCGGCGGCGGCATCCTCACCGAGGCCATGGCCGCGGCAGGCGCAACGGTCACCGGTATCGACCTGTCGGAAAAAGCGCTCAAGGTCGCCCAGCTTCATCTTTATGAATCCGGCCACAGCGTGGACTACCAGCTGATCGCGGCGGAAGACTTTGCGGCGCAGCACGCGGGTGAATTCGACATCGTCACCTGCATGGAAATGCTCGAACACGTACCCGACCCGGCGTCGGTCGTTGCAGCCTGTGCGCGTCTGGTCAAGCCCGGCGGCTGGGTGTTTTTCTCCACGCTGAACCGCAACCCCAAGAGCTATCTGTTTGCCATCATTGGTGCCGAATACATTCTCAAGCTGCTGCCGCGCGGCACCCACGACTGGGCCAAGTTCATCCAGCCCGCCGAGCTTGCCCGCATGGCGCGCGAAGCCGGACTCGACAGCCAGCAACTCATCGGCATGACCTACAACCCGCTGAGCAAAATCTACAAGCTGGAAGCCAACACCGACGTGAACTACCTGATGGCGACGCAACGTGCGGATTGACGGTCTGCGTGCCGTGCTGTTCGACCTCGACGGCACCCTGGTCGACACCGCGCCCGATCTCGGTTATGCGCTCAACCTGCAGCGCGCGCCACGGCCTGCCCGCGCTGGCCGACGACCGCATCCGGCCGCAGGCTTCGCACGGCGCGCGCGGCCTGCTCGGCCTCGGCTTTAATCTGCATCCCGACGACGCAAAGTTTGCCCCCATGCGCGAGGAATTTCTCCAGCTGTACGCCGACAACATCTGCCGCCATTCGCGACCCTTTCCCGGCATCCTCGACCTTCTCGACGCCATCGAAGCGCGCGGCCTGAAATGGGGCGTCGTCACCAACAAGCCCGCGCGCTTCACCGAGCCGCTGATGTCCATGCTCGACCTGTCCGACCGCGCTGCCTGCATCGTCTCCGGCGACACCTGCCCGCAACCCAAGCCGCATCCCGCGCCCATGCTTGCCGCTGCCGGGCTGTGCGGCAGCGATCCGGCGCATTGTCTGTATCTGGGGGATGCCGAGCGCGACATCCAGGCGGCCAACGCCGCCGGTATGCCCGCGCTCGTCGCCGCCTGGGGCTACCTCGACGCCGCCGACCAGCCCCATACCTGGAACGCACACGGCAGCGTCCGCCACCCGCTCGACACCTTGAACTTTCTGTAGCCCGACCCTAACTAAGTTACACTCGCGGCTGACTGATTTGTCAGCCATTCGAACCGGGGGCGACCTGGCTTCGACGTGGGTCGCGAAGCAGCGTAGGGCATACCGAGGGTCAGAGTACCTCGTAAATCCAACTGAAAATCGTTTAAACGCAAACGACGAAACGTACGCTCTAGCTGCTTAATTGCGCTAGACCCTGCACCAGCCAGCATACGGGTTGGGTTAGGCAACTAACGGCAGGGTAATCTCAGTATGATCGCGGCTGTCCGGGGGGCTTGGGCAGTGGTTAAATCAAGGCCCATCGCCAAAGTCCAGCCTGTTCGGCGGGCGTGACCAAGGTTAAAGCACAAAAACACCGGACTAAGTATGTAGAACTGCCTGTGTAGGGCTTGCGGACGCGGGTTCGATTCCCGCCGCCTCCACCAATAACAAACCCCCAACCGGTCCCGGTTGGGGGGATTCATGCCTGATCACGCCGTCAAGGATTTCTGCGAACAGCCCGGGCAATCCGGATGCTCAAAGCGATCATTTTTTACTGAGGTCGCGATAGGCGGCGGGTACGTTCAGGCCGGGGTGAACCCAGCCAAACAGGGCGTAGCCTCCAAACTCGGGCATGGTGGTTTGCTGAACGGTTTGCTCCAGCGTCAACCCTTTGTCCACCGCTGCCTGCACGTTCTTTTGTACGCTGGCCAGGTAATCAATATGCCACTTCATGTCTTCGCGCGTCATGGCGACACCATGGCCCGGAATGATGCGGGCTGAACCGCCCCGGGTTTTGAGGAGGCTCCTTTTCCCAAGAGAATGGAGCCATGATGAAGAAACCCACGACGAACAAATATTCCCCTGAAGTACGCGAACGCGCGGTGCGCATGGTGCA
>JAJXUA010000165.1 GCA_021783275.1 Pseudomonadota bacterium | reverse complement strand
TTGCGGGCAATCCGCAACCGAAACCGCAGTGGTTCCCCTGGAGATCAATCAGGGCACATCCTGCAGCCTGGACGGCATGCTGCTCGCCGACTACCCCGGCCCCAAGGCACAGATTCATTATGCCGGGCAGGCCGAGCCGGATTACTTCTGCGATACGGTGGAAATGTTCCACATGTTTCTCAATCCCGAACAGGTTCGGGCCGTGCGCGGTATTTTCGTGCAGGACATGGGCAAGGCGGACTGGGACCAGCCGCGGGATCACTGGATCGATGCGAAGACCGCCTACTACGTGCATGGCAGCAAACGGCTCGGCTCCATGGGGCCGACGATCGCCAGTTTCGCGCTGGAAAAGGATGCCGCCCAGTTTGCCGCCGAGCATGGCGGGAAACTTTTTCGTTTCGCCGGCATTACCCCCGACATGGTGGTGCTCGACGGCGACGCCCTTCACGACAGGAGCATGTAAACAGAATGGCCGAATTCTTTGAACACCTCGAGTTCGAGACCGCAACGGAAATCGAACAGTTGTCCCGTCTGGCCTATGAATTGCGGGAGAACCACAACGCCATTCTCAAACACCATGGCGCTGAAAATGAGACCGCTCTGCTGCAGCAAATCCAGTCCGGCGAAGTGGCTGAGCATCCAGCCTATGAGCACTACCTGGCAGCCAGAATTCTTGCCGACACGCGTGAAATAGTCCGTACAACGCTAGCTGAGCGACTCAAGGAGGCCAATCGGACATGAGCCAACATCTTGAACTCAGCACCATGATTAATGAGGCCTTTGGGGGCGACCTCGATTCCCCGGTCGAACAGACGCAGGATGCCATGATCGTCCGCCTGAAGAATGGCGTCACGCTGGACGTTCGCTATGCCGCGCCCGATGCCTATTCGCTGCGCTGGGTCTATGGCGATGCCGAATCCGGCATCGATACCGCTCCGCTGCACCGGGATTTGGCAACCTTCCCTAACCACTTTCACGATGCGGGCGGCCGCATCATGGCGGATCCGGTCACCCGTCCCGATGCGTCACCGGAAGACAACCTGCGAAGCTTGATTCGCACCTTGCTGGACAACCCCATGCTTGGGATCGGGGAAACCGCCTGATGCGTTTGCCTGCAAAATCGGTCTTGTTGGGGGCTACTGCGGCTGTGCTTGCAGTCGCTGCCTATGCGCTCCTGCCCCCTGGCCAGCAGGCAAGCCCCAATGCCGTATCGGTCACGAACGAGCTGTGCATCGTTGCGCCTGCAACACCCTACGATGCCTCATCAGGTCTGGCGATGCGCGCACCCAAATCGATTCCCGCCGATGCCCGCTGCCCGATATGCGGCATGTATCCAGCGCGTACGCCGCGTTGGGCTGCGCAAACCGTTTTCCAGGACGGCGCATCGCACTTCTTCGATACACCGGTCGATCTGTTTGTCTTTCTGCAAAGAAGTGGCCGCAGCAGAACACGCTACGCGCCCGCAGACATTGTCGCCAGCTATGTCACCGACTTTGAAACCGGGCAATGGATCGAAGCGCAGCACGCCTTTTTCGTACAGGGATCAACAACAAAAGGCCCGATGCGAGGCGCCGATTTGCCTGCCTTTGCCACGCGCGCAGCAGCGGACGCTTTTACCCGTGGCCAGGGCGGGACGCCCCTGGAATTCAAACAAGTCACGCCCGAACTGATCCAGTCGATGAACCGCAACACGCATCACCGCCACTGAGCCCCGCCGCCGCTGGCCGGTTGAAAATCCCCCGGCCACGGCAACCGCCTAACTCCCACAGCCGCCGCAGCAACCGCCGCTCGCGTGAGTGCGCCGCTCCGCTTCGACCAGCAAGCCAGCCCTGGCGAGCTCCGTTTCCAGTTCCGCGCGGGACGGTGCAGCATCGTCGAGACTCACGCACAGGCGCGCCGGGTCGGCGAAGAACGTCGCATCCAGTACGCCCGGCAGAACCTTGAGCCTGGCGCATGCGCGTTCGGCGGTTTCGACGCAGACTGTGCCAATAAGGGTGAGAGTTTCGTTTTTCATGCGTGCTCCTTTGGGTTGAACTTCAAATGTTTTCGGTCAGCCTGGTGTACAGGCTTGGCAGTACCTGGGGCAGCATGGCCGCATCGCGCACCACCACATACCCTGCCGCGCCGAACAGGTGCGGCAGGTATTCTCCGGCCTTGGCATCAATGGTCACGCAGAACGGAATCAGTCCCTGCCGGCGTGCCTCGAGGATCGCCATGCGGGTGTCTTCAATGCCGTAGCGGCCTTCGTACTTGTCGAGATCATTCGGCTTGCCGTCGGTCAGGATCAGCAGCAGGCGGCGCGCTGATTTGCGGCTTGCGAGGATTGCGGCGGCATGGCGGACCGCCGCGCCCATGCGGGTGTAGTAGCCCGGTTTGATGGCGATAAGGCGGCCACGGATGCGCGCGTCGTAGCGTTCGTCGAACCCCTTGAGCAGGTGAAAGCGCACGTTGTCGCGGCGCACCGACGAAAAGCCGTACAGCGCGAAGCGGTCGCCGGTGGCGGCCAGCGCTTCGCTGAACAGCAGCAGGCTGTCGCGGATCACATCGATCACCCGCCCCGAGTCGCTGATCCAGGCGTCGGTTGAAAGCGACAGGTCGGCCAGCAGCAGGCAGGACAGATCGCGCTGATGGCGGCGGCTGTCGATATACAGCCCCGGCTCGGGCGCGTGCGCACCGCCGGTGCGGTCGGCGGCAAAGCGGACGCAGGCATCGATATCGAGATCGCTGCCGGACATCTGGGCGCGCAGCCGCGTGTTTTGTGTGGCCAGCGCCTGGAACTGTTGGCGCAGCCGCCGCGCCGGTGTGCGCAAGAGGGGCGGCAGGGCGCAGTCCCCGGCGTCGCGCGCGACCAGCATCTGCAGCCGGCAATGCGCGGGTTGCAGGCGTTGCCTGCGGTAATCCCATTCCGGCAGCAGGATGCCGTCGACCAGCTTGCGGTCGTCGTCGGCTTCGGACGGCAGGTCGAGATCGAAGCGCACCCGGCTGGCAGCACTCGTCTCGCCGTCGGCGATACTGAGGAAATCGAGGTCGTTGGCGGCCTTTTCCGCGTGCTCGTTTTCGTCCTCGTCGAGCGGACGGTCGACCTTGATGAACTCGGCCCAGGAAAACAGGCTTTCGGCGCGAAACAGCAGCATGAAGGGGCTGCTCGCCTGCGGCATGTCGACCCGCTCGGCGCGCCGCTTGCGTTTTTCCCGGTCGGCCCTGGATTGGGGACCAGCCGGTTGCGGCGACGTCGTGCTGCCGGACTGGCGCGGCGCGGTGGTATTGACTGGCGGCTCGGGATGCAGCCATAGCGGCACCGGCGCCGGCCGCCGCCGGCCCGACGCGAAGAGTGCGACCGAGCCCGGCGCATCCAGCGCGGCACGGATCGCGACTTCTGCCTCCTGCTCCGCCCCGACGAGACCATCCGGAGACGGGCGCAGTGCCAGCAGCGCATCGACCAGCCTGCGATAGCGCGGCGCGAGGCCAGGCAATGCGGCGAGCGTTGCA
>JAJXUA010000164.1 GCA_021783275.1 Pseudomonadota bacterium | reverse complement strand
GAAATTGCGCAACTGGTAATTTTTCGATTCGACTTAACTGCTGTGTAAACCGTTACTGCTTTTTCGATCGCGCCTTTTTCGCAGCGCTTCGAAGAGGTGCGCATTCTACAGAGCAAACTCGCCCCGTCAATACTTTCAGCAAAACTATTTTAAATAATTGTTACACGCGCAAATCTGCGCTTCCCGACCTGGGCCACAACAATGGCACCAGACTGCACCACCATTCCTTTATCCACTACGCGCTCACCATCCAGCCGCACCCCACCTCCGGCAATCTGGCGAATCGCCTCCGACGTGCTATCTACCAATCCGGCCTGCTTGAGCAGCACCGGCACAGTCATTCCGCCATCCATGCCGGGCAAAGTGATTTCAGGCATATCCGCCGGCAGCGCACCTTTCTGAAAGCGCGCCTCAAACTCCGTAAGCGCCTGCTGCGCCGCGTTGGCACCGTGAAATCGCGCAACAATTTCCTGAGCAAACCCCACTTTGATGTCACGCGGGTTGGCCCCATCAGCCACTTGTTGCTTCCAACCCCCGATGGTTTGCAGGGACTCAAATGACAATAGATGAATGTAGCGCCACATCAACTCATCCGAAACCGACATCAGCTTTCCGAAAATCTCCTGCGGCGGCTCGTTGATTCCGATGTAGTTACCCAAAGACTTCGACATCTTATTAACGCCATCCAAGCCCTCCAGCAGCGGCATCGTCAAAATACTTTGTGGAGACTGGTTATTCTGCTTTTGCAGCTCGCGCCCCATCAGCAGATTGAACTTCTGATCCGTCCCGCCAAGCTCCACGTCAGCGTTTAGCGCTACCGAGTCATACCCCTGAATGAGCGGGTACAGGAATTCATGAATCGCAATGGGCTGCTGATTTGAATAGCGCTTATGGAAATCATCCCGTTCCAGCATGCGGGCAACCGTATGTGTTGCAGCCAGCCGAATCATCCCCACCGAGCCCAAGCCTTCCATCCATTCAGAATTGAAGCGCACTTCCGTCAGGGCCGGATCCAGAATTTTGAACACCTGCTCCTGATAGGTTTTCGCGTTTTCTGCCACCGCTTCACGTGTTAATGGCGGCCGCGTAGTATTTTTCCCCGTCGGATCACCGATCATTCCCGTGAAATCACCAATCAGGAATATGACTTGGTGCCCCAAAGCCTGAAACTGCCGCAATTTGTTAAGCAGCACCGTATGACCCAAATGCAGATCAGGCGCAGTTGGGTCGAAACCCGCCTTGATCCGAAGCGGACGACCTGTTTTCAGCTTTTCTACAAGCTCAGCCTCAACCAGCAGTTCATCGGCCCCACGTTTGATTTCTTGCAAAGCGTCCTGCATCAACTTCCTCTCTGTACCAGTCAAGTTTTCCCGCTCTTAACCGTAAACATTACGTACCAAACCATCCGACAGCAACGCAAGTTGCTGTTTGGACTCACAAATTCCCCAAAAATATTCATGGTAGAATGGGGTCTTGATTACGGAAGGGAACCGGTCTATGCCGCTCACCAAACTGAGAATCTTAACCGATCGCATGACCGGGGCGGAACGCCGTCTTGGCCTGCGCACTTTGGTTGCTCTCTCAAGCCTGCCGCTCTTTGGCGTTGTTGCCGCATTTGGCCTCGCCCCAGACACCAATACACTTGATACGCCCCCGGAAAGCATTACCGAGGCCATTGCATTGCCCTCGCTGGGCGCTGCGCGTAACGCTTCGTTCGTCCGAGAAGGCGTAACCCAATCGGGCGACACCCTCTCCAGCGTGCTGTCACGCATGAGAATCGACGACCTTGAAATTCAGCGCGTGCTTTCGACCGATGCAGTTCATCAACTGGCTTCGAGCATCCGCGCCGGAAAACGCATCCAGGCCACGACCTCGCAGGACGGACAACTGCTGTCAATCCAGTTCGAGCGTGCGGATGGGTCCAACCTGACGGTCCGTCGCCAAGGCGACGCCTTTGTTGCGGAAGCAGACGATCAACTGATTGAGAGCCGTGTCGTCATGCGTTCAGGCCGCATCCTGTCATCGCTATTCGGTGCGACCGACAGCGCCGGCATCCCCGACAAAATCGCCAGCCAGATGACAGACGTGTTTTCTACAAGCCTGGACTTCCGTGACGACCTGCGTCGTGGCGACACCTTTTCGGTGATTTACACGGTGAACTATCGCAATGGCGAGCCTGTGGGCGCAGGCAAGCTGCTCGCAGCCGAGTTCGTCAATGCAGGAAAGCCGCTCCGTGCCGTTCTGTTCCGTGATCAGTCTGGACGCGAGGACTATTACACGCCGGATGGCGAATCCCTGAAAAAGGGCTTCTTGCGCTCGCCGCTCGAGTTTTCCCGGGTTACATCCAGCTTCAGCAACTCGCGCAAGCATCCTGTTTTCGGCTTCCACCGCGCACATACCGGCGTTGATTTCGGCGCACCGACCGGAACCCGGGTCAAAGCCACGGGCGACGCCACGGTTGCCTTCGCTGGCCGCAAAGGCGGCTATGGCAATCTCGTCATCCTGCGTCATCACAGCGGCTACGAAACCTACTACGCCCACCTGAGCGCATTTGCACCCGGCATCCGGCCAGGCCGCCCCGTCAACCAAGGTCAAGTGATTGCCTATGTCGGCTCGACTGGCGCATCTACCGGCCCGCACTTGCATTATGAAGTGCGCATTGGCAGCAAACCCTATAACCCAATGACCATCAAGTTGCCGGGTTCGGCTCCGCTGGACGTGGCGCAACGTGCGCAATTCCTGCAGCAAACAACCAGCTGGTCTGAAAAGCTGGCTTTGCTTCGAGGCACCAACCTCGCCGCGCTCGATTGAGTGCGACACATCAGCATGTGGCCGAACATTTTGTCGGTCTCATGTCCGGCACCAGCCTTGATGGCGTAGATGCTGTTCTCGCCGAAGTGGACCTTGCCGGCCAAACCCGGCTCATTCATTCGCATTACCTGCCCTACGCCGACAGCCTGCGCGCGAAGTTGCTGGCTTTGCACACGCCCCAACCCGATGAAATCCACCTGGCTGCCTGCGCCGCCAACGATTTGGCGCGTCTGTATGCACAAGCCGTCAATGAGTTACTGAACAAGACCGCCCATATCAATGTCCGTGCGATCGGTTGCCATGGCCAAACCCTGCGCCATCGCCCTGCCGACGGCTATACCCTGCAAATCGGCAATGCCGCCTTGCTGGCAGAGCTCACCGGTATCACCGTTGTTGCCGATTTCCGTAGCCGTGACATCGCCGCAGGCGGCCAGGGCGCACCGCTGGTGCCCGCCTTCCACGCTCAGATGAGGCATTCCAAAATCCACCGCGTCATTGCCAACATAGGCGGCATTGCCAACATCAGCGATCTACCCAGTAGCGGCCCAGTCCGGGGCTGGGATACCGGCCCCGGCAACATGCTGATGGATGCGTGGATCAAACGGCACCTGGGCGAACGTTACGACCGCGGTGGCGCCTGGGCAGCAATGGGCGTCATCCATGCGGAATTGCTTGATAGATTGCTC
>JAJXUA010000163.1 GCA_021783275.1 Pseudomonadota bacterium | reverse complement strand
AGAACATGGTCCACTTGCCGGTACGCACGCGCGGCTCCTTCAGCAGATTGACGCTGTTCGAGACCGCCTCGATACCGGTATAGGTACCGCCGCCGAGGGCATAGGCGCGCAGCAAAATCGCGATCACCGCGACCCAGCCCATCTCGTGCGACATTGCCGTCACGTCCCTGAAGCTATTCGGAATTACCGTTCCGATAGACTGCGCATGCCTTCCGATGCCGTAGAAAATGAGAAAGGCGTGCGTGAACACGAAACCGAGAAACAGCGGCAACAACACCTTGATCGATTCCTTTACTCCACGCAGGTTGAGCACCAGCAGCACGACCAGCAGGAATACCTTTACCTCAAGGCTGTGGCTGTTCCACGCCGGCGGAAGCAGACTGAATAATGCATCGACGCCAGCGGCGATCGAGATCGCGATGGTCAGCATGTAGTCAACCACCAGCGCGCTGCCGGATACCAGGCCCAGATGCCGGCCAAGAAGACCGGTCGCAACTTTGTAGCCGCCACCGCCGTTCGGGAACAACTCGATGACTTGGTTATAGGCGACCGAGATCACGAATACCGTCAGCGCCGTGGCGATTGCCAGAAACAGCGCCGGACCAGTGTGCGGCAGCAGCGCGCGAAAGGCCTCCTCCGGACCGTAGCAGGAGGAGGACAGACCATCGGCTCCCAGACCAACCCACGCGAGAAAAGCAATCAGGGTGATGTGCTGGCGCGTTTCCGGGGCAAACGGGTCCTTCGGCCGACCGAGAACAATGTGGCGCAGGCGGCGCAGGACGCGTTGTACCGGCGTCAAAATGGGAGCACCCGCATTTTGCGGCGGTCGGACGGATCCGAAATCCGTAGGCGTATTATTGTCGATCATTGCCTGGTGAGATAATCCGCCCCATCTAGGGGGTGCCGCATTATGCATAAATCCGGCGCAAAAGGGGATACCGGATATGCGCATCCGCGCCGGCCGACGCCACTGGCTGCGTTCCGGTGAAAAATAAATGCAACCAGGGAGGGGGGTCATCAGCGGCGATGCGCGGCTGTTGCCCTTGGCGCCCAGACCCGATTGCACCAATTCTGTGCTCTGCGGTTATACTCAACCGCGGCAGGCCCAGCGAATTGCGCACCATCGCCGCGCCCTTAGGCTCGGCCAGGTATCACATACGGATATACATTTAGCCATCCCGGGCTCGCCTTGACATATCCGGCGCCTGCGCTGCTCACGGACGCACACCATGCAAAGCCAACCTATCCTGTTTACGATGTTTCTCATTTTTACCGGGGCAGCCGCACTCGCAACCATTGCGCTTTATGCGCGCCAGGCGCTGATAGTCGTCTACATCGTCCTCGGAATTCTCTTCGGTCCATCCGCGCTCGGTCTGGTTGCCGATCCGGTGCTGGTGCGCCAGGTGTCGCACATCGGCATCATGTTCCTGTTGTTCCTGCTGGGCATCAACCTGCCACCGCAAAAACTGGCACGCCTGGTGCGCGAAACGACACTGGTGACCGGTGCAAGCTCTCTTGTCTTCGCTTTGATCGGAGCAGCCGCCGGCTGGGCGCTGGGATTAAAGCCCGTCGAGTGCATGCTGATCGGAGCAGCATTGATGTTTTCAAGCACCATCATCGGTCTCAAACTCCTGCCGACCACGGTCCTCCACCATCAGCGCACCGGGGAATTAATCATCAGCGTGCTGCTTCTGCAGGATCTCGCGGCCATCGTCATCCTGCTGCTGCTGCAGACCCAGCAGCAAAGCGCGCTGTCGTTAAGCCGCATGGGCCTGCTTGCCCTGTCTTTGCCGGGCATTATCCTGCTGGCATATTTGTCAGAGCGCTACGTGCTGGTCAGGCTCATCGGCCGCTTCGATCGCATTCGCGAATACATCTTTTTGATGGCGATTGGCTGGTGTCTTGGAATCGCCCAGCTTGCGAACTTTCTCGGCCTTTCCTACGAAATCGGCGCCTTCATCGCTGGCGTAGCGCTTGCCACCAGCCCGATATCGCTTTTCATCGCGGAAAGCCTGAAACCGCTGCGGGACTTCTTTCTGATTCTGTTTTTCTTCTCGCTCGGTGCAAGCTTCAAACTTGACACGTTGCTGCATGTATTGCCGTCGGCATCGATCCTTGCGCTGCTCATGCTTGTGCTGAAACCCTGGGTTTTCAGCCGCCTGCTGCGGCGTGCCGGAGAAGACGCGCAGCGAGCCAGCGAGATCGGACTGCGCCTCGGCCAGATCAGCGAGTTTTCCCTTCTCATCGCCGCTCTCGCGCTGGAGCGGGGGGTCATCCGGCCACGGGCGGCCTACCTGATCGAGCTGAGCACACTGCTGACCTTCATCGCATCGACCTATCTCGTCGTGCGGCGCTACCCCACTCCGATTGCCCTGACAGATGACCTGCGGCGCGACTGAGTCGCAACAGCCCGGCATCTAGCTGCTGGCGTCGACCTGCATCGGCATGATTACCAGGGGCATTCCCTTGAGATGGAGCTGGCGCTGGATGGCGAGCGCTGTGTGATTGTGCAGCAGGCGCGTGAACCAGTTTTCGTCACGGAACACCAGCGTGCCGGCGAAAAATACGCTGCCCGGGAAACGCTGCAGCGTCTCGTCCGCCAGTTTCACCGCGGTTTCCACCGGGTCAGCACCGAAGGCAGCGAATCCCGCTGCCGCCATGCCATGCGCGTTGCAGAATTTGACGTACTTCTGCAGTTCGGTATCGACCCGCGCCTGAAGTTCGGAAATCTCGCGATCCCCCTTCATGTGCGCGACTTCCATCTCCCCCACGCTCAGAAACACGAAATTCTTGAAGCGGCCGGGAAAGAGGCGCTGCACATTGAGCAGTGTATGGATACCGACACCGCGGTAATTCGACACAAAAAATACGGCGGCCGGGTCACCCTCCAGCAACACCGGTGCCGAACGCACTTCCGGCAGGGGCAGGTCAACGAGTACCCGGTCAAGCGCGCCCAATTGCTGCTGTATCTTGAGGTAATGTCGCCACACCAGCCAGGAGAACGCGGCCACGACTCCGGTCGCGAATATCGCCGTGGTGCCGCCCTCGTGGAACTTCTGTACGAGCGTGACGACCAGTATCACGCTGGTTGCAACCAGCCCCACCAGCGTGAACGCCAGGCGCCAGGCCCAAGCCGGCTCGACGCCGCGATTGCGCCACCAGTAGACACACAGCCCCAGGAGAGTGAGGCTGAAGGTGAGGAATACGTTGATGCTGTAGAGCACGACCAGCAGGTCAAGACGTCCATCGGTCCACAGCAGCACGGCCAGCGCGGCCATGCCCATGAGCAGAACACCGTTCTTGGTGACCAGCCGGTCGGACAGCTGGGAGAAGCGGTGCGGCGCCAAATGATCGGCAGCCATGCTGGCAAGAGTGGCCGGCCCGCCGCTGAAACCAATATTCGCCGCCACGAACAGCAGTGCCGCCTCGAGCACCAGGGTGACCACGAGTGCAGAATGCCCGAAATTAACCCCGCCCCACTGCCAGCTGGAAAGTATCGAGGAGAAGACGACGGCATTGAGGGTCT
>JAJXUA010000162.1 GCA_021783275.1 Pseudomonadota bacterium | reverse complement strand
AAGTCCGGCCATAGCCGCTGATCAGTAAGCTTGCGTGCGCCGGTCAGGGCTTGAGATAGACATAGCCTTCTTTTGCCTGCAAGCGTCCGACTTCTGCAACGCCGGATGGCACCACGGTGGCTTCGGTGATGACGGCAGCGGCGTCGAGCTTGCGGCTCTTCAGCGTGTTGTTGCAGACGCGGAAATCAACGCCTTTGGCTTTCAAGGTCTGCACCAGCGGCTCATAAGGGTTGCCGTTGCTGTCCTGCGCATCGTTGAGCAGGAAATCGATGCCCTTGCCATGGGTGACGACAACGATATGCGCATCACTGCTGGCGCTCAGATGGTTTTGAACGTTGCGCATAGCCATCATGGCATTGGCGCTGTCGGTGACGTGGTACACCACTTTCTCTTGCGCAGCAGCAATGGCCGCTGACTCTGGCGCGGCGGCCGCGCACAAGGCGGGTGCGCCGCCCAGCAACAAGGCGAAAGTGAGGGGGGCAAACAGGCAGGACTTCATTGCATTCTCCAAGTAGTGTGTTGTTCGCCAGCTGACTGGCATGAGTAAGACGCGGCATGTGGCACGCTTATTCCATTCCGGACGAGCCATTTTTATGGAATAAATGAACTACCTGCCGCGTCTTGCTCCCATGACCATGATCCATTGCACGCTTTTTGGCTTGACCCGCTCCCGCATCGATGCGCTGCGCCCAGTGCTGTATCGCATTGCCTATGCCTGGTGCCATGATGCCGCCGAAGCCGACGACCTGGTGCAGGACAGCCTGTCAAAAGCCTGGACCCAGCGCGCGCAATTGCGCGAAACCGAGGCGCTCAAAGCGTGGATCGTGTCGATCATGCATCGCTGCTGGATTGATCGGCTGCGTGCCCGCCGCGATTTCGACAATGTGGACGACTGGGAAAACACGCTCGAATCCCCTGCCGACACACCCGATGTCTGCTGCAACCGCGAACAGGTCGTGGCCTGTGTACGCACCGCCGTCGCGCTGCTGCCGACAGGTCAGCGTCAGGTGTTGACCCTGATCGACCTGGAGGAATTTGGCTACGCGGAAGTCGCGCGCATCCTCGACATTCCGGTCGGCACGGTCATGAGCCGCCTGTCGCGCGCCCGCGCAGGCCTGAAAACAATGATGGATCGCGTGATGCAGCAGGCCGCCGACCGGCCTGCGCTCAGGAGAGTGAAATGAACCCCATAATTTCCGACGAAACCCTGCACGCCTTCGTCGATGGCGAACTCGACGTCGCCGAGCGCGAAGCCCTCACCCTGCGCATGCAGTCGGATGCCGAACTGGCGCGGCGCGTGTGCGCTGTGCGCAGCCTGCGCGACATGGTGAAACTGGCGTATGCCGAGCCGCCGTCCGCGCGCCCGGCCACCGTCGCTCACACCCGCAACCGGATCACCCAGCGCTGCGCAATGGGCTGCCTGGTGCTGTTCGCCGGCCTGGCGGCTGGCTGGATGCTGCGCGGCTGGGAGGCAACGAATCTGGCCGTTGCGATGCCCGGGTCATCGCTGACTGCACACGATGTCGCCTTGCGGCAGGTGAGCCTGGCGCAGACACCCGATCCCGACCGCGTGATGCTGCATCTCGACAGCGCCGCTCCCGGCAAGATGCTTGCCGTGCTCGACGAAGCCGATCGCCTGCTCGACGAAGCTGGACGACAGGGTCGCGTCATGCAGCTCGAAGTGCTGGCCAACAGCCACGGCCTGACCCTGCTGCGCGCTGGCTACAGCCCGTATGCGGAGCGCATCGCGCGCATGCAGCAACGCCACGCCAACTTGCAATGGGTGGCCTGCGGCCAGTCCATCGCGCGCTTTACCGCCGAAGGACAGAAAGTCGAGTTGCTGCCCGCCGCCCACACCGCACCGACGGCAATCGGCGAAATCGTCACCCGGCTGCAGCAGGGCTGGACCTATATTCGCGTCTAAAAGCCGAACCCGGCACGGCAATCGGTCCTGCCGGACGGGCGCATCCCGATGCGCTCAGACGTCAAGCGGGGCCGAGTGTTCGCGGCAAATTCGCCGCACTTCCGGGCTGCCCAGCTTTTCCTGCATCAGTCCGCAAAAATAACTGCGCGGCCCCAGCCGCTGATTGTGGCGACAACTCGAACACACGCCGAAACTGCGCTGGCCGCTTTGCGATTGCACCTGCGCCAGCACCTGCCGCAGCACAATCATGGCCGAGGTTACGCGCGCCGGGCTGGCGGTGCGCACCGCCTCGCGCCAGGCCCCGGCAGAGTTGAGCGTGTTCAACAAGGCGCCGCCCGCCTCGGTCAGCACCAGGCGCACGACCCGGCCATCCTGCGGGTCGGCATAGCGCGACAGCAGTCTGCGGCGCGCCAGCACCAGTATGGTTTGCGACACCGTCCCCTTGGTCAGGCCGAGGTATTCGGTGAGTGCCAGCGGGGTATTGCTGAAACGATTGGCCTGGTTAAGGTAAAACAGAACATGCAGATGCACCGGCTGCAATCCCTGCACTGCGCCTGCCTGGCGCAACCCGGCGCGCGTCAGCAACGACAGGCGCTCGACCAGGTCGAACAGGGTAAGCGCCTGACTTCTCACGGCAGTTTAGAACCCGATTGAACCGCCACCCTGAGCCAGCACCAGCGCGGCCAGTTTGGTAAATAGCGGCGTGCCGTCCTTGGTGTCCACCCAATCCCCCTCCTGCGGCTTGAAATGAAAACCGCCCGAAGGCGCGGCGACCCAGATTTCACGGGCCACGCCGTGGCGGTTGATGATGATCTTGCTGCCGTTCTCGAACTCGACCTCGAGTATGCCGTCGGCAGGCGTTTCAAAATCGAGATCGGCCGCTTCCACCGCCTGCTCGATGTGCGCCAGCGTCTTGCTGGCAGCCAGGTTGAATTCGGCTTCGCCTGATTCGGTTTTCATCTTGGGGTCCCGTGCTAACATTTCGCGCATGAAAATGCGCACCATATATATAGTGTCCCTGCTGCTGTGCGGACTGGGTTTGACCGCCTGCGGCATCAAGGGTGACCTGTATCTTCCCGAAAATCCTCCCGCACCGCAACGGACGTCCAATTGAACACCCTGCACAGACTAGACGGCCAGCTTCATCTTGAAGACGTGGCGCTCTCCCGGCTCGCCGAGCAATTCGATACGCCGCTTTATGTGTATTCGCGGCAGGCGCTTGAAGCGGCCTACCAGGCCTATGCCGATGCGCTTGCCGACACCCCGCACTTGATCTGCTACGCCGTCAAAGCAAATTCGAGCCTGGCCATCCTCAACCTGTTCGCGCGCCTCGGGGCCGGTTTCGACATCGTCTCGGGCGGCGAACTGACGCGCGTACTGGCCGCCGGCGGCAACCCGGCCAAGGTAGTATTTTCCGGCGTGGGCAAAACAGTCCAGGAAATGCGCGCCGGCCTGGAGGCGGGAATTCTCTGCTTCAACGTCGAATCGGCCAGCGAATTGCAACGGCTGAACCGGATCGCGGGCGACATGGGCAAGACTGCGCCGGTCTCGTTTCGTGTCAACCCCGATGTCGACCCGAAGACGCACCCGTACATTTCGACCGGCCTCAAGGAAAACAAGTTCGGCGTAGCCATC
>JAJXUA010000161.1 GCA_021783275.1 Pseudomonadota bacterium | reverse complement strand
TGGGGGGAATCCAGATGTTGGCGAGTCCCGGCACCCTGACCGCGCGATCGAGTTCCTCGACCAGCTTGTCCGCCGTCATGCCCGGCCGCCATTCTTCACGCGGCTTGAACTGGATGATGGTCTCGAACATTTCCAGCGGCGCCGGATCGGTGGCGGTTTCGGCGCGCCCGGCCTTGCCGTGGACGCTGGCCACCTCGGGCACGCTGCGGATCAGCCGGTTGGTCTGCTGCAGCAGTTCGGACGCCTTTTGCGCCGACAGCCCCGGCAAGGCCGACGGCATGTAGAGCAGGTCGCCCTCGTCCAGCGGCGGCAGGAATTCGCCGCCGAGGCGGCTCACAGGCCATAGCGCGGTGAGGAAAATCAACACGGCCGCAGCCATCGTGAGCTTCGGATGCCTGAGTACGGCGTCCAGCAGCGGCTGGTAGGCGCGAATCAGCCAACGGTTGAGCGGATTCTTCGTCTCGTCGGGAATCCGGCCGCGGATCCAGTAGCCCATCAGCACCGGAACCAGCGTCACCGAGAGGCCGGCGGCAGCCGCCATGGCGTAGGTCTTGGTGAAGGCCAGCGGGCCGAACAAACGCCCCTCCTGCGCTTCCAGCGTGAACACCGGAATGAATGAGAGCGTGATGATCAACAGCGAGAAGAACAGCGCCGGGCCCACCTCGCTGGCCGCGTCGGTCACCACGTTCCAGCGCGTCTCGCCTTCCAGCGTTGCACCGGGATGCGCGTGGTTCCAGAGCTCGATTTTCTTGTGGGCGTTTTCGATCATCACCACCGCCGCATCGACCATGGCGCCGATGGCGATGGCAATACCGCCGAGCGACATGATGTTGGCGTTGACACCTTGCTGACGCATGACGATGAAGGCGATCAGCACGCCCAGCGGCAACGAAACGATCGCCACCAGCGATGAACGCAGATGCCATAGGAACACCACGCACACCAGCGCCACCACGATGAATTCTTCGATCAGCTTGTGGGTCAGGTTATCGATCGCGCGATCGATCAGCTTGCTGCGGTCGTAAGTCGGCACGATTTCGACGCCGGGCGGCAGGCTGGCCTTGAGCGTGTCGAGCCTGGTTTTCACGGCCGCGATGGTCTCGCGTGCGTTCTTGCCCGAGCGCAGCACCACGATGCCGCCGACGGCTTCGCCTTCGCCGTTGAGTTCGGAAATGCCGCGCCGCATTTCGGGGCCAAGCTGGATGTGCGCCACGTCGCCCAGGCTGACCGGCGTGGTGCCGGCCAGCCGCAGCGGAATGTCGCGAAAATCGGCGATGTTCTTGAGATAGCCGCTGGCGCGCACCATGAATTCGGTCTCGGCCAACTCCAGCACGGCGCCGCCGGTTTCCTGGTTGGCCGAACGGATCGCCTTGATCACTTCATCGTGCGTGATGCCGAAGCTGGCGAGCTTCACCGGATCGAGCACCACCTGATACTGTTTGACCATGCCGCCAACGGTCGCCACTTCGGCCACGTTGGGCAGGGTTTTCAGCTCGTACTTGAGAAACCAGTCCTGCAGGGTGCGCAGTTGCGCCAGATCGTGCTTGCCGCTGCGGTCGACCAATGCGTACTGATAAATCCAGCCCACCCCGGTGGCGTCCGGTCCCAGCGCCGGCACCGCGGTTTCAGGCATCCGGCTCTGCACCTGGCTAAGATATTCCAGTACCCGCGAGCGTGCCCAATAGAGATCGGTGCCGTCTTCGAAAATGACGTACACGAAGCTGTCGCCGAAAAAGGAAAACCCGCGCACCGTCTTCGCGCCCGGCACCGAGAGCATGGTGGTGGCGAGCGGATAGGTCACCTGGTTTTCGACGATCTGCGGCGCCTGCCCCGGATATGCGGTGCGAATGATGACCTGCACGTCGGACAGGTCGGGCAGCGCGTCGATCGGCGTGGTCTTCACTGACCAGATGCCCCAGGCCACGGTGAACAGCGTCGCCAGCAGGACCAGAAAACGATTGGCGACCGACCACTTGATGAGATGGGCTATCACTTGGCGCCTCCGGTCTTGTCGAGCTTCTCAACCAGCAAGCCATCGTCTGTTTCACGAACACCGACGCGCACCCGGTCACCTGCCTTCAAGCCCTTGACGAGTTTTGGGTTGGCCAGTGGAAACTCCATCGTCATGCCGGGCATCGACAGCGTTTTGAAGGGGCCGTGAGAAAGTGTCACATAGGCATCGGAGACTTCATCAATCACGGCACCTGCCTCGTGCAGCGCAACCGATGCGGGCATGGCTGCGGCCGAGTCGGATCCTCGCGCCACAATCCCCTGCAGACTCGCTTCGGAATCGATCAGGAACTGGCCGCTGGCGACGATTTTCTGACCTTCGTCGAGACCGGACAAAATGACGGTGTCGGTGCCGGACTCGGGGCCGAGGATGACTTCGACCGGACGATAATGTCCTTCTGCTTCGGCCACGATGACAAGTGCACGGCGACCGGTGCGGATCACCGCTTCGGTCGGCACGCGCAGTGCAGATTCGCCACCACTGCTCTTGAGACTGACCTGCGCGGACAAGCCCGGCCGCAAGCGTCCGTCCTTGTTGGGCAGTTCAACCCGCACCCTGAGCGCACGGGCGGCATCGTTCAGCGTCGGCAACAGCGCAGTGACACGGCCCTGCACCGGCTTGCCTGGAAACGCGGCAAAGGCAGCCTCGGCGGTCTGTCCCACCCGCACCAATCCGGCCTGGGCTTCCGGTACGGCCACATCGAGCCATACCGTGCCGATGCCGTTGATGCGGGCCAGGGTCTGGCCGGCCATCAAGGTCATGCCGGGTCGTACGTCAAGTGCCTGGATCACACCGCCGCGTGGGGTGGTGATCGAGATGCGGTTTCTAACCTTGCCGCTTGCGGCCACCTCTCGAATCAGGCTTTCGGGCATGCCGCCCAGGCGCATCCGCGCGCGCGCAGCCTCTTCCAGCGAGGGCTCACCCAACGCCTTCAGCGCCAGATATTCCTCCTGCAACGCAGCCCATTCCGGCACCAGCAGTTCGGCGATAAACGCGCCGGAACCGATCACGTCATTGGGTGCCAGTCTGGCCACGCGTTCCACAAACCCACCGGTGCGCGCCTGCACGATGGCCACATCGCGCTCGTTGTAATCGACAATCCCGGTCGCCATCACATTCGAGTCCAGCGGAGCGCGCATGACAGTGACCAGGCGAACGCCCAGGTTCTGCGACACGCCCGGATTGATTTTCACGGTCGATGCATCGCCGCCTTCGTCAGCGTATTTGGGCACCAGTTCCATGTCCATGAAGGGCGACTTGCCGGGCTTGTCGAACTTCTGGGTCGGGACCATGGGGTCGTACCAGTACAGCACGGCGGGTCCGCCTGGTGCGGCGACGGCAGAGGTTTCCATCCCGCCGCCCGGCGCCTGGCGTCTTTCCCACCACAGGCCAGCCGCCACACCTATCGCGAGCAGCGCAACAACGACGAAGAAACCCGACACTGTTTTTTTGATCGTTTGGCGGCTCATTATTTTTCTCCAGACAAATTGGGTTCGCTCTTGGCATGGTCGCCATAGGCGTAATACAGCCGGGCGGCCATCTGCCGGCGCTCGCCTTCGAG
>JAJXUA010000160.1 GCA_021783275.1 Pseudomonadota bacterium | reverse complement strand
TACAAGGCCAGCTCAGACTGCTCGAACAACACCAGCTTGCCGGGCGAAAAGCGCGCAATCTGGCGGCACAACTCGGACCCGATCGAACCGCCAGCGCCCGTCACCATCACCACCTGCCCGGTCAGCAACTGGTGCAAGCCGCTGTCGTCGAGTGCCACCGGATCGCGCCCCAGCAGATCGTCCAGTTCGATGCGCCGCAGGCTGGCCACGGACACCCGTCCGGCCACCAGATCTTCGAGCGACGGGATCGTCAGCACATTGAGCCCGGCCTCGGCGCTCAGCTGGGTGATGCGCTTGCGCACTTCATGCGCAGCCGAGGGCAGCGCCAGCACGATGTCCTGCACATCCATCTTGCGCGCGTGGACCGCCACTTCATCCAGCGCGCCCACCACCGGTATGCCCTGCACCAGCCGACGCTGCTTGTCGCGGCTGTCGTCGAGCAACCCCACCACATGAAACCCCGAGGGATTGCGTGCCAGCTCGCGCAACAAAAAATCCGCGGCCGATCCGGCCCCCGCCACCAGGACAGGCTTGCTGGCCGGATGCAACACACTGGCCAGGCGATGTTCCTTCCATGCGCGGTAGGCCAGGCGGCTTCCGCCCATCACAATCAGTAGCAGCAGCGGATCGAGTATCAGCACCGACCGCGGCACCACTACATCGACGCGGAACAGGATCAACACCACCGGAATCATCACCGCCGCCAGCCCTACCGCCATCACGATGCGCTTGAGGTCAGGCAGGCTGGCAAAGCGCCAGATGCCCCGATACAGGCCAAAACGCCAGAACACCACGGCCTGCAGGGGCACCACCCAGAGCAGCGTGGAGAGCGCAGCGGCCTGATATTCCGCAGGTACGGCAAGATTGAAGCGCAACCAGTACGCGCCCAGCCAGGCCAGTGCAGCGACCAGGATGTCGTGCAGGATGATGGCGAGGGTACGGGGATTAAGATTCATTGCGGGATCGGTTCCAGCGACGGTCGATAGCCAGAAATACAAACAGATAAAGTGCGGCCGCCAGTATAAGCAGAGAAGCTGTGTGCTGCGGCATACGCAGCAGCGCAAACGCCAGACCGGCGCTTGCCAGCATCAGCGCATACGCCGCCCAGGCCAGTTGGCGGTGCGATGCCCCCAGCAACACCACGCGCTGGTAATAATGCGAACGGTGCGCCTGCCAGATTTTTTCGCCGCGCAGCCCGCGACGCACCAGGGTCACACTGGCATCGACGATGAAAGGCGAAAACACCAACAAGGGAAACAGCCATGGCCATACGCCTTGCCGCGCGCCGAAAATTCCAAGCGTGGCGGCCAGAAACCCCAAGGGAATCGAACCAGCGTCCCCCATGAATATCCGCGCGGGAGGGAAATTGAAGCGCAGAAAAGCCAGCGCCGCCGCTGCGATTGCCGCACACAGCGCCGCCAGTACCAAAGCACCGCCGCCCCATGCCGCCAGCGCCAGCGCGCCGAAGCCGATGGCCGCCATACCGCCCGCCAAGCCGTCCGCGCCGTCCATGAAGTTATATAAATTGGTCATCCACACGACTGCCAGCGTTGCCAGCAGCAGGCCCCATCCGCCGAGTCCCAGCGCCAGCAGGACTGCCCCTGCCGCGATGAAATGCGCCAGAAAGCGCAACGCCACCGGCAGCCCACGCACATCGTCCAGCACCGACAGCGCAGCCAGGACAAACGCCGCCAGCATTACCGGCGCCAGGCTCGCACTTGCCAGCCACACCGTGGCAGCGGCCACACCCGCCATGATGCCCAGCCCGCCGATACGCGGCGTCGGTGTTGCGTGCAGCGAGCGCTCATTGGGATGATCCATCGGCAGTCGGCTGCTGCGTTTGAGCAGCCAGGCCAGCGTCAGCCCGCACATCAAAAACGCGACCAAGGGCGCCATCCATCCAGGAAAAATCATGATCTCCCCTGGGCCGTACTGGCGTCGAAGAAAGCTATAAACACGCCATTCCCAGCATTTTTGCCGCCTTGTTCAAACGAATATCGAAACAGGCAAAAAACACAGGCAACTGTGCAATCCGGGCTGCTTCAGATGCTGCGGCGAGCTGGATGCTGTCATAACCGCGCAGCGCAAAGGTGTCGGCATAGTCTCCTGCGAGTTCAACCAGCGACTGACTGATCTCCAGTACCACAAAATGCGGCCAGTCCAGCGCCAGCGCCGCCTTGACCTGCTCGATAACCTGAGCATCTTCCGGGGTTTCCCGCGCCCGTCTCGACAATGCGGCATGCGCCTCCGCCCACGCAATGCGGCACACCGCGACCACTTCTGCCTCGCGCATCCGCGCTTTCAGCTCATCGCTCCCCGCCTCGACGATGTAGAGCTTGATCAGCGCAGAAGTGTCGCAAAACAGGATCACCCGCGATCTTCCAGTACCAGCGCAGAAACCGGCTTACCGTACGCCTGCAAACCCAGCACCGCCCCCGCCGGCTTGCCGCCTTGCCACGTTGCAACGCCCGCAGCCAGCAAACGCGATACCCCCGCACTATCCGCTGGCGGCACCCCCACAATCCGCGCCACCACCTTGCGGTGCGAAGTCAGCTCAATCAACTGCCCGGACTGCGCCTGGGTGACATAGCGAGACAAATGAGCCTTTAATTCGTTGATTGACACCCTCATTTAAGACCTCTTTTTAGACCGTGCCGTCTAATTGTGTCCTTTTTATACAGGAATGGTCAAGAATCAGGAAAATCGCTTTCACGGCATTGTTTTTCACTTACGCCGACAGACTCGCAAGCCAGTTGGCGGCATCCGTAATCCGGATGCTGTTGCGGAACTCTTCCTGACGCAATCTGGCCACCACCTGCACCGCCTCCGCGTCAGGGAACTGTGCAGCAAAGCGTGTCAGGCCACGATGCGGTTTGTTGTCGCCCAACTTGCATTCCACCATTTGCTCCAACTCCCCCGCATCGCTGATCGCAAAATCCACTTCCGCGCCGTCCTTGGTGCGAATGTAATGCAGGCCGACATCTCTTCCTGCGTTGTCCTGCAAAAAATGAACGTGCTTCAGCAACATGCCCGCCACCGCGTTTTCCAGGCGCACGCCCTGATCGCCTTTTACCAAACCCGTATCAAAAAATACACTTTCGGGCTCTGCAAGAGGGCACGGGCAATATTCCGATGCCAGGGCTGAATGGTAAAAACGATGTACAAGGCTTGCAGGATATCCAGATAGCGTTTCAACGTCGCCGGTGCAACCGCCAGATCACGCGCCATGGAGGCCAGCGAAAGCGGAGCCCCCACCCGTTCGCGCAGCAACTCCACAAACAGCCGCATCGTATTGATCTCGTGCAGACGCGAGAATTCCAGCACATCTTCACGAATCAGATCGTTGAAATACTGCGCACGCCAGCGATCGGCTTGCGTTGCGTCTTCTGCCAAACAAGGCTCGGGCCCCCCCTTTCCAGCAAATGCTCCAGCGCATCGGCAGGCTCAACGGCTTTTTGCTCGCACCACTCGCGCACCGAAAACGGATGCAGGCGATAGGAAAAATAACGGCCCGCCAACGAATCCCCCCCTGCCGGAAGGTGTCCATGCGCGCACTGCCCGTCACCAGCAGTGCCTGCA
>JAJXUA010000056.1 GCA_021783275.1 Pseudomonadota bacterium | reverse complement strand
GCCAGCAGGAGCGCTGCGCCGGTGTTATGTGCAACGGCAATCGCCAGCGGCAGGCTGAACACCACATTACTGATCCCGAGCGCGATCTGCACGCTGAGCAGGGTCGCGATCACCAGCCCGGCTGCCGCGTAGCCGGGTGCACGGAGCAGTCGCACGATCAGCCCGCCCAGTGTCAGCAACACGATCAGCGCCATGACCCGGTGCGTCCAGTGGATGGCGGTCAGCGCTGCGGGCGGTAACTGCTCGCCCGCAGCGGTTACGCCGAGTTCGCGGTGCAGGGTAAAGCCGTGATCGAAATCCATGGTCGGCACCCAGCGTTCCTGACAGGTCGGGAAGTCGGTACAGGCCAGCGCGGCATAGTTGGTGCTCACCCAGCCGCCCAGGGCGATCTGTACGATGACGACGAAAAGACCCAGCGTTGCGGCACGGCGCAGATGGTCGGCGCGGGCGAAATAGGTGTGGTGCTGGCGATGCCGTTCGCGCAGCCACAGCCACAGCAGCAGCGCCAGCGTCGCCATGCCACCCAGCAGATGCGCCGTCACCACCAGCGGTTTCAATAATTGCGTGACGGTCCACATGCCGAGCAGCGCCTGAAACACAATCAGGGCCAGCAGCAGCAGAGGCAATCCCGGGCCACCTGCGGTTTCCCGGCGCTTGCGCCAGGCCAGAATCGTGATCGCCAGGATCAGCAGGCCCAGCGTACCCGCAACATAGCGGTGCGCCATCTCCTTCCAGGCCTTGGCATGCGAGACCACGCCGTAGGGGTTTTGTGCCAGCTCGGCGTTGATCGCATCGGCCGCGTGGTGGGGCGTGATCTTGCCGTAGCACCCCGGCCAGTCGGGACACCCCAGACCAGCGTCGGACAGGCGCACGTACGCACCCAGACTCACCACCGCCAAAGTGAGCACCAGCGCGAACAGGATCAGCTTGCGATAAAACGTCATGAGGGTCAGGAATCAGCCGATCTGCGAAGCCTTGAGCAGCAGCTTCAGGTCTTTCATGATGCGTTTGGGCTCGGGCTGCGCCGGAAAACGCAGCATCAGGTTGCCGAGGGGATCGACCAGATAAATATGTGCGTCACGCGCGCCGTCCACCGGAAACTGCTGCACAAAGCGGGCATCGCTCGCGCGCCAGAGCTGCATGCCGGGATACTCGGCGAGGAGTGCCGCATCGGGCGATCCGCCGTCAGTCACCACCCACACGCGTTCAATGCGCGATTGTGCCTTGCCCTGCGCGATACGGATCTGGCGCATGAGATACAGCTGGCGCAGGCATTGTGCATCGCAGGACGCTGCGCCCACGTGCACCATCAGCCATTTGCCCTGCAGCGCATTCAGGTCGAAAGGCGTGCCTTCAGGGCGCGATCCTGCGGTGTACTGCAAGGGGGTGACCGGGATCAGCTGACCGTAATTGGTGTGCCCGGAAGGGCGCCAGCCAAAATACGCCAGGTAGGCCGCTACCACCGGCACTACAAACACCCCGACCAGAAACAGGAATTTTTTACGTGAACTCAATTGCATGTTTGATCAATCCTGAGGCGGGCCACCCGGCAAAGCCTCATCGTCCGCCGGATGGGTGCGATCCCGCCTGATATTGACTGCCAGCCACAGCACCACCAGCGTCGCTGCCAGACTGTACCACTGGACGGCATAGCTGACATGCATGTCGATCTTCAGATCGGGTCGCGGCCAGGTGCGCAGCAGGCCATCCGGGGTTTCGCTGGTTTGCTGCAACAGCACGGGTTGCAGGGTTTTCGGGTAACGCGCGGCATACGCGTCAAAATCGAGATTCTGCCAGACCTGCCCGCTGCGCTGTACCTTGCCCAGCTCGAGATAGCGGCTATGGGGATCCACCGCCATGCCGACGATCCGCACTTCACCCGAGGGCGTGGGAATGACGGGCAACTGCTCACGGCTCGCCCCCACCGCCACCCAGCCGCGATTGACCAGCACGGCCATTGACGACCCCGCCAGCAGCAGCGGCGTCAGCACGTGATAGCCCGCCACGCCGTCATGTACCCGGTTATCGATCAGGATGGTCTGCGCCGGGTCGAACACCCCGCGCAGCGCGAGCTTGCGGTACAGCACGGCTTCGCGATCCAGCGGGTGCTGGCCCACCGGGATCGGAGCCTGCTGTTCTGCGCGGTCATAGCGGGTCTGCAAATCGCGCTGGGTCTGTGCTTTTTGCTGCTGCCAGTTGCCCAGCCACAGTGTCAGCAGTAGAAAAAACAGCGCAGCCAGCGTCGGCCACAGCGTGGGCGCAAACTGCCAGCGGCCGACGCGCAGGGTCATCAAATGCATGACAGCGGCAATCCGGTTAGACTGGCATTTTGCCCCGCTCCCCGAACCATGCGTATCCTTGCCCTGCTGTTCATCTTTTTCATCCTGGTCAGTCTGGGAAGCGCGCTGTATTACATCTTCAAGGACAAGGGCCAGTCCGACCGCGCGGTGAAGGCGCTGACCATACGCGTTGGCCTGTCGGTGACCCTGTTCATACTGCTGATGGCCGGATATTACTTTGGCGTGATCCCCGAGCAGGGCTTGCGCTAGCGCTGCCGATGACGGGGGATGCGGGATCGAACCCCGCCTGAGCCCGCGCCCTCAAATCCGGCACCCATGAAAAAAGCCGCGCATTGCGCGGCTTTTTCTTCTTCCGCGCCCTGGTTCAGATCAGCCAGTACACGACCACAAACAAGCCGACCCACACCACATCGACAAAGTGCCAGTACCACGACGCCGCCTCGAATGCGAAGTGGTGATCGTGGGTGAAATGCCCCTTGATCGAACGGATCAACATGATCGTGAGCATGGTCATGCCGACAAACACGTGGAAGCCGTGAAACCCCGTCAGCATGAAAAAGGTTGCGCCATAGACGCCTGCGCCGAGCGTCAGGCCCATCTCGTGATACGCATGCCGGTATTCGTAGACTTGCAGACCAAGGAAGACGATACCGAGGGCGACGGTGAGGATCAGCCCCCAGATCAACTGGTTGCGGTTGTCTTTCTTGAGGCCCCAGTGCGCCCAGGTCAAGGTCACGCCGGACGTCAGCAGCAGCAGCGTGTTGATCGCCGGGATGCCCCAAGCGCCCATCGGCGTGAACTTGAAGCCGTCGGCAGTGAGGCCGGGGCCTGCGGTGGGCCAGGTCGCCTGGAACGCAGGCCAGAGCTGCTCCATCGTGTCCGACGAGCCGAGCCACGGCACGGAGAGCACGCGGGTGTAGAACAGCGCGCCGAAGAAGGCGGCAAAGAACATCACCTCGGAGAAGATGAACCAGCTCATCGACCAGCGGTACGACATATCGACCTGCTTGTTGAAGCGTCCGGCTTCGCTGTCCTGGATGACTTCGCCAAACCATTTGAACATCATGTAGCACATGACCAGCAGCCCGGCGATCAGGATCCAGCCGCCCGGCTCGATCTCACGCATGGTCATCGTGCCGCCGACCGCCATCAGGAACAGCGCGAACGAGCCCACGATGGGCCAGATCGACGGTTGCGGCAAATAATACTTATCGGCTTGCGCGTGACTCATTCTTCATCCCCTCTTGTTCATTCAATATTCACTTCACAAACTGCATGACCAGGTACACCACCAGCAGCATCAACAATACAAACGTCACGCCCCCGAGCAACCCGGCAATAATCACCTGCACCGGGGTCAGATTCTGCGCGTCGGCATCGTAGTCACGCCGTTTGCGTATGCCGAAAAAACTCCAGAACACGGCCAGAACCACCTTCAGATTGTTGTTACCCGCCACGCGTGACCTCTGCCTGGATCGCTCCCGTTTTCTTGCTCATGTCAAAAAAAGTGTACGACAGGGTGACCGTGTTCACGTCCTCTTCCATGGCCGGATCCAGCACAAACAGTACCGGCATTTTCCGCGTCTCGCCTGCCGCAAGCGTCTGCGGCGTGAAGCAGAAGCACTCGATCTTCTTGAAGAAAGCCGCCGCCCGTTGCGGGCCATAGCTGGGAACGGCCTGGCCGACGATGGGGCGATCACTGATGTTGGTCACGTCGTATTCGACCTGCACCAGTTGCCCGGGATGCACTTTCATCATGCGGGTTTCAGGCTTGAATCGCCACGGCAGCGATTCGTTGATATTGGCGTCGAACTCGACCGTAACCCAACGACCCGTGTCGACCTGGGTGTTTTTCACCAGCGCCTGTTCATCGCCGGCATTGATCCCGGTCACTTCGCAAATCTTGTAATAAAACGGCACCAGCGCAAACCCAAATCCAAACATGACCAGCGTTACCACGATCAGTTTGGAAAAGGTCAGGGCATTGCCGACGCCGGGCATGATGGCTGGGACTTACTTCAGTCCGGAATACAACGTAAAGGCGAACAGGCCCAGCGCAAACAGCGCCAGCAGCACGGCTGTCCGGGTTTTGCCACTGCGCTTGCTGTCTGTCATGGTCACACGCATTTCCTGGTTGATCATTTAACGACCGGCGCGGTCTCGAAGGTGTGATACGGCGCGGGTGACGGTACGGTCCATTCCAGCCCTTCGGCACCTTCCCAGACCTTGGTCGTCGCTTTTTCACCGCCCTTGACCGCCTTCAGGATCACCCACAGGAAGATCAACTGCGAGAAGCCGAAGATGAACGCGCCGACGGTGGCGATCTGGTTGAACTCGGTGAATTGCAGCGCGTAGTCGGGAATCCGGCGCGGCATCCCGGCCAGCCCCAGGAAATGCATCGGGAAGAACACGATGTTCATGCCGATGACCGACAGCCAGAAATGCCACTTGCCAAGCGTCTCGTCGTACATGTGGCCGCACCATTTCGGCAGCCAGTAATACACCCCGGCGAAGATCGAGAACAGCGCGCCCGAAACGAGCACATAGTGGAAGTGGGCGACGACGTAATACGTGTCGTGCAGCTGGATATCGACCGGCGCAATCGCCAGCACGAGGCCGGAGAAACCGCCGATGGTGAACAGGCACACGAAGGCGATGGCGAAGAGCATCGGCGTCTCGAAGGTCATCGAGCCCTTCCACATCGTCGCGACCCAGTTAAACACTTTGACCCCGGTCGGCACCGCGATCAGCATGGTCGAGAACATGAAGAACAGCTGCGCGGCGGCCGGCATGCCGACGGTGAACATGTGGTGCGCCCAGACGATGAACGACAGGATCGCGATCGACGCCGTGGCGTAGACCATCGACGCGTAGCCAAACAAGGGCTTCCTCGCAAAGGTCGGGATGATCTGCGAGACGATGCCGAACGCCGGCAGGATGAGGATGTAGACCTCGGGGTGGGCGAAGAACCAGAAGATATGCTGGAACATCACCGGGTCGCCGCCGCCGGCGGCGTTGAAGAAGTGGGTGCCAAAGTTGCGGTCGGTCAGCAGCATGGTCACCGCGCCCGCGAGCACCGGCATCGTCGCGATCAGCAAATACGCGGTAATCAGCCAAGTCCATACGAAGAGCGGCATCTTCATCAGCGTGAGCCCGGGCGCACGCATATTGAGGATGGTGGTGATGATGTTGATCGATCCCATGATCGAGGACATGCCCATGATGTGCACGGCAAGGATCGTCAGGTCATACGAGATGCCGCCCTGGATGAAGAGTGGCGGGTACATCGTCCAGCCCCCGGCGACTGCGCCGCCAGGCAGGAAGAACGAGCCCATCAGGAATATCCCCGCCACCGGCAGGATCCAGAACGCCCAGTTGTTCATGCGCGGGAACGCCATATCGGGCGCGCCCAGCATCAGCGGCACCTGCCAGTTCGCGAAGCCCGAGAACGCCGGCATGATCACGCCGAAGATCATGATCAGCCCGTGCATGGTGGTGAGTTGGTTGAAGAAGTCCGGATGGGTGAGTTGCAACCCCGGCTGGAACAGCTCGGCGCGGATCAGCAGCGCCATCGACCCCGCTGCGAACAGCATGATCAGCGCAAAAATCAGATACAGCGAGCCGATGTCCTTGTGGTTGGTGGTGGTCAGCCAGCGCATCATGCCGGCGGGCGGCGCGTGATGGTGGTCGTCGTGGCTGTGATCGTCGTGGCCGTGTGCTGCGTCAGACATGGTCGTGTTCTCCTGGCTGATAGGGTTGTCGCGGTTCAGGGTGCCGCCGGGGCTGCGGCTTCGCTGCCACCCCGTGCGCTGGCAATATCGGTCGGCTGCGCCGCATCACCGGTCTTGTTGTCCCAGCTGTTGCGCTGGTAGGTCACCACCGCAGCGATATCGGCATCCGACAGTTGAGGGCCAAAGGCCTGCATGGCCGTGCCGGGTTTGCCGTTCAGGACCATCGCGATGTGATCGGCGATGGGTCCGGTCGCCACCTTGGATCCGCTGATCGCCGGGAACGCGCCGGGCAAGCCCTTGCCGTCGGCCTGGTGACAGGCCGCGCAATTGGCCGCATAGACTTTCTCGCCGCGCGCAATCAGCTCGGCGGTATCGAATGTTTTGCCATTGTCGGCCGCAGCAGTGGCGGCTCCGCCTTTTTTCTTCGCCACCCACGCGGCGTAATCGGCTTCCGAGACGACTTCGACGACGATGGGCATGAAGCCGTGATCCTTGCCGCAGAGCTCGACGCACTGCCCGCGATAGGTGCCGATCTTGTCGGCGCGGAACCACGAGTCACGGATGAAGCCGGGGATTGCGTCCTGCTTGGCACCCAGCGCGGGCACCCACCACGCGTGCAGCACATCGTTGGCGGTGATCAGGAGACGGATGCGCTTGCCGACCGGGACGACCATCGGCTCGTCCACTTCCAGCAAATAATGTTCACCCTTGGCTTCCTTGCCTTCGATCTGCTCGCGCGGGGTCGACAGGCTGCTGTATATCGTGACGCCGTCATTCAGGTAGTCGTAGCCCCATTTCCACTGGTAGCCGGTGATCTTGATCGTCATGTCGGGATTGGTCGTGTCCTTCATGTCGATCACGACCTTGGCTGCCGGATAGGCCATGCCCATCAGGATCACGAAGGGGATCACCGTCCAGATGATCTCGACCGTGGTGTTTTCGTGGAAGTGCGCGGCTTTGTGGCCGACCGATTTGCGGTGCTTGATCAGCGAATAGAACATCGCGCCGAACACCACGATGAAAATGCCCAGACACACCAGCATGATGAGGTTGTGCAACTGGAACACGTCGCGCGCGATGCCGCTCGCCGGTTCCTGCAGGTTATAGGCGTATTCCGCCAGTGCGGGCGCGCTCATGCCCCACAGTCCGCCCATCGTCCCTGCAAACAGCCACTTGCTTTTCATCGTGCTCCCCCGTTCCTTCGTTTCTGTAATGCCATCCGTCCAGATTGCGGTGACGTCATGCCCGAACCCTGCGGTGCAGATCAGCCGCCAGCTGCAAGCGCGCCTCATCACTCAGGTAGTGCCCCACCTCGGTTGCCCGCCCCTGTGTGCTCAGGCAGAGGTGGCAGTTTCTGCCCGGTGTGGCGCAGACACAATCGACATGCACCCACAGCCGGTTCATTTCTCTACGTCCGCGACGCTCACCCTGGCGCCACTCCACCACCACGGTATCGCCCTCGATGGTCAGCGTTTCGTAATTGTTCTTACGCTGCCGCATGGTTTCCAGTGCCCAGGCCAGCAGGCCGATTTCCAGTCCGGCAAACGGCAGCACCAGCCAGTACCCCAGCAACGAAAACCCGATCGCGCCCCCAAACGTCAGCCCGGCCAGACTCCAGAACACCCAGCGTTCCTGAGCCTGCGTCAGCGCACACAGGGGATGCGAATGAAATACAAAGGCATCCGGTCTGCTATGCGCAACGCCTGAAAATTCGACCTGTTCCATCGTGCAGGACACTCCAAAACCCGGACACACGCTGCGACAATCTGTCGTGGACAGTACCACGAGCCTCGCTCCCCGAACAAGCGGTACGACCTGACTAACTTATTGATTTATCGATTAAATATCGTTATTACAGATTATTCTGATATAGCTATATATCTATCGCTTGCAGCCATGCTGTTGAAACAATCCCACCCGCGATATCGGGCTGATAGCCCTGGGTGCCGAGCCAGGGATGCGGCAATCGCGCACGCAGCGTCGCCACATTTTCGTCAGCACACGCCCAGTCGGGCTGAAGCGCATTCCCCACCCAACCCGCCCAGGGCAGGCGCTGGGCGGCAATCGCGTCGGCTGTGAGCAGCGCATGATTGAGACAGCCCAGCCGCAGCCCCACCACCAGCAGCACCGGGAGTTCCAGCCGCCGCGCCAAGTCGGCCATATCCTGCTGCGCATTGAGCGGCACGCGCCAGCCCCCGGCGCCTTCCACCACCACCACGTCGGCTGACGCGGCCAGTCGCGCATACGCACGCGCAATCACGTCCAGCTCGATGTGGATGCCCGCCTGCGCGGCGGCCAGATGCGGCGCAATCGCGGGCGCAAACGCATAGGGATTGATGTCCTGAATGTCTGCCTGCACATTGGCTGCCTGCATCAGCGCCACCACATCGTCATTCAGCGCGCCCGGTTCGCTGCCTGCGGACACGGGTTTCATCGCCGCGACCCGCAGACCCTGATTGCGCAGATGGTGGATCAGCGCCACGGCGACGCGTGTCTTGCCCACGCCGGTATCCGTGCCGGTGATGAAATAGCCGCGCGCAGTCATCGGCGTCCGCGCCAGCGCTGGCGCTCCGCAATATTGAATTCGATCACCTGACGGCCATCTTCACGCTGCGCCCGATTGCCTGCCCAGGCGTGACCATAAATCACCTCGAAGCGGGCCGGCAGACGGCCCTGATGTCGATGCGCCTCATACGCCTGCTCCAGCCGGGACCAGGCCGACTTGCCCAGCAAGCCGCGACGGCGCGCAGTGGCGGCATTGTGCGCACCCAGTCCCTTGAGGTCGCGCATCAGCGATTTGAGATCGGCATAGGTCAGGGTCAGGACTTCCATTTCCATCACCGGGCTGGCAAAGCCGGCATTCACCAGCATGTCGCCCAGGTCATGCAGGTCGATGAATGCATTCACGTGCGGCGACGCGTCGATACTGGCAAACGCTGTGCGCAGCTCTTTCAGCGTATCCGGCCCGAAGGTCGAAAACGTCAGCAAGCCGCCGGGCGCCAGCACCCGCTGAAACTCCTTGAAGGTTGCCGCCGGATCCTCCGCCCATTGCAGCGCCAGATTCGACCACAGCAGGTTCATGCTGCGTTCGGCAAAGGGCAAACGCGCCATGTCGGCGCAGACGTAATGCAGGTGCGGCCGCACAGCGGGTGTCAGGTGATCACGCAGACGCTGGGTCCAGGACGGCGCGGGCAAGCGCGCCCGTGCAGCGTGCAGCATCGCGGGCGCAACATCGAGCGCGCTGATGGCAGCATCGGGATATCGCTGGCGCAAGGGGGGCAGGCTGTAGCCGGTTCCGCTGCCGATATCCAGCACCTGCGCAGGACGCAGGGTCATGAAGTCGAGCCGCGCCAGCAAGCGGTCGGCGACTTCGCGCTGCAATACCGCGTGTGCGTCGTAGTGTGTCGCAGCGTGATTGAACGCGCGCCGTATTTCAGCGCTGTCGAGCTCATCTGGGGTCATGCCGCTCCACCCTGCGTCATGCCCATGCGCGCTGCGTCATGAAGGTTTGCCCGGATGGCGGCGGCCACCTCAGCACAATGCGACAGATGGGGCGCATGCGCTGCGGGCGCGAAATTCACTTCGCACGCATCCGGCAGGTGCGCCGCCAGCCAGGCTCCGGCTGCAGGCGGTGCCAGCGTGTCGAGCGCGCCATGCAGGACCAGCGTCGGCTGCGCTACCGCCGGTATGTCGGCGCGCATGTCCGTGTGCTGCAATATCGCCAGTCCTGCCGCCAAGGCTTCTGGCTGCGGCAGGGGTGATGCCAGCAGGGCGTGCCGCAGCGCGTACAGCCGAGTTTTTTGCTGTGCCATGCCGCGTGTTTGCAGACTGAGAAAACGCAGCAGCGTGGCGCGCGTATCCGCCCGCAAATCCGCCCCCAGCGCTTCGAGATCGGCATGCTGCATTGCACACGCCCAGTCGGTTGCGGTGACAAAGCGCGGCGTGACCGACAGCAGGATCAGGCGTGAAATTTTCTGCGGCGCATCGAGCGCAGCCCGCAGTGCCACCAGCCCGCCGAGGGACCAGCCCAGCACGATACTGGCGTCGGGCAATGCCTGCACCAGATCCTCGGCCCAGGCAGACAGGCTGTTATCGGACAAGGCTGCGCGCCCGCCATGGCCCGGAAGATTGAGCGCGCGCACCGCAAAATCAGGCGCGAGCGCGTCGGCCAGCGCATCAAACACCCGTGCGTTCATGCCCCATCCATGCAGCAGTGCCAGCACCGGTTTAGACGATGTCATGCAAAGCTCCGATCAGGTGCGCAACCTCATCGCTGCTGTGCGCAGCCGACAGGGTGATGCGCAGACGCGCGGTATCGGCAGGCACGGTCGGCGTGCGGATCGCGGACACCAGCAGGCCGCGATCCAGCAAGGCGCGCGACACCCGCAGCGCGTCGGCATTGCTGCCTATAAGGAGCGGCTGGATCGGGGTGTCCGACGGCATGAGTCGGCCACATGCCACGCCAGACAGACCGGCACGCAACTGCGCAATATGGCTTTGCAGGTGGCTGCGCCGTGCGTGGCCCGCCTGGATCTGCTGCAGGCTGGCCAGCAGGCAGGCGGCCAGCAGCGGTGGAGACGCGGTGGTGTAAATATAGGAGCGGGCTTTCTGGATCAGCCAGTCGATCACCTCCGCTTGCGCGGCGACCGCCGCCCCGGCAACCCCCGCCGCCTTGCCCAGCGTGGCCAGATAAATCACGCGCTCACTTGCGCGGGCGCGATCAGTCAGACCGCCACGACCTGCGTTGAGCACGCCAAAGCCGTGCGCGTCGTCCAGATACAGCCAGGCGTCGTGCCGTTCTGCCAGATCGAGCAGGGCATCAACCGGGGCGACATCGCCATCCACGCTGAACACCAGATCCGAGACAATCAGCCTGTCCTGCGCGGTGCTTTTCGCCAGCAGCGTATCGAGCTGCGCGAGGTCTTGGTGACGATAGCGGGCAAAGCGTGCGCCGGACAAATGCGCTGCATCGACCAGCGAGGCGTGATTGAGCTTGTCAGCGAACACTTCGCCATGCCGGTTCAGCAAGGCGCTGACGACCCCGAGATTGGCCATGTAGCCGGTGGAAAACAGCAAGGCCGCAGGCTTGCCCACAAAGCGCGCAAAGGCGTCTTCAAAATCCTGGTGGTAGCGGTGATGGCCGCTGATGAGATGCGCCGCCCCGGCGCCGACCCCTGCGACATCGATGGCGGCATGGGCCGCCGCGACCAGCGCCGGATCGCTGGCAAGCCCGAGATAATCGTTGCTGCAAAACGAGACCACACGCTGGCCATTGACGGTGATATGCGTGCCCTGCCCGTCTTCAACCAGCAGGCGGTGCCGCTCGAGCTGCCCGGCCTTCAGCGATATCAGTCCTTGCTGCAAACGGTCCAGCGCAGCAAAACCCATTACGCAGCCAGGCTCACAGTGCGCGCAGGCCGAGCGACTCAAATAATTGCTGGTCGCGCGCCCATTCAGGATTGCCGGTCGTGAGTAATTTTTCGCCGTAAAAAATCGAGTTCGCCCCGGCCAGAAAACACAGCGCCTGCGTTGCGTCGCTCATGCTCTGACGCCCTGCCGACAGCCGGACAAAACTTTTGGGCAGGCAGATGCGCGCGACGGCGATGGTGCGGACGAATTCCAGATGGTCGAGCGGTGGGGTATTGGCAAGCGGCGTGCCTTCAACCTGCACCAATAAATTGATCGGTACCGATTCGGGCTGCGGGTCGAGTGCGGCCAGCTGCGCGATCAGTCCCGCGCGCTGGGTCAACGATTCGCCGAGGCCGACGATGCCGCCGCAGCAGACGTGAATGTCGGCGTTGCGTACACGGTTGAGCGTATCGAGACGATCCTGATACGCACGGGTGGTGATGATGTCACCGTAAAACTCGGGGGCGGTATCGAGGTTGTGGTTGTAGTAATCGAGTCCCGCGTCTTTCAGCTGCTCGGCCTGGCCGTCTTTCAGCATACCCAGCGTGGCGCAGGTTTCCAGCCCCAGCGCGCGGACAGCGCGCACCATGTCGAGCACCGGATCGAGATCGCGCTGTTTCGGTCCACGCCATGCCGCGCCCATGCAGAAACGTGATGCGCCTGCGGCCTTTGCCGCGCGTGCTGCGGCAAGTACATCCTCCAGATTCATCAGCCCCTGATTCTCGATCCCGGTGTCGTAGCGCGCCGCCTGCGGGCAGTAACCGCAATCCTCGGAACAGCCACCGGTCTTGATCGAACACAGGGTTGAAAGCTGAACGGTGTTCGGATCAAAGTGTGCACGGTGCACGGTTTGCGCCTGGAACAGCAGGTCGTTGAAAGGCAGCGCAAACAGCGCTTCCACGTCGGCCACACTGCGGCGTGGCGCGGCTGCATTGTCGGGCTGCACCGCTGCCTGGGTCATGTCATTCATTGATGGCTACCTCGATGGTCAAGTCCTGCCAGGGTTCACGCGCGGCCTGATAAATATCCCACAGCGCCCAGGGCACAATGATGGCCACGGCCAGCCCCAGCACCAGCATCAATCCCGCCCAGCCGTCGAGCAGACTGTAGAGCGGCTGGCCGATGACCACCATGCTGCCCATCACGCCATAAAAACGGTAGCCTGCCCACTTGTTGTAATGCGCGGTGCGTGCATTGGGATGGTGGGCGACGCTGGCATAGACAAAAATCGACGCGCCGAGCCAGATCATCACGGGCGGCATACTCAGCACCAGCGGCAAAAAATCGAGGGTGTGGCTGGCAAAGACCTTGCCCAGCAGCAAGGCCGTGATCGAGGTCATCAATACCGCGACGGTGATGATATTGAAGACCTGGGCAGCAAAGCGGGAGGACGAAGCGGCAATGATACGTTTGGCTTTCATGGCTGGATTCTCGGGGGGCGGCCCCCGCCCTGTCAAATCCGCGCTCAGCGAAAAATGAACAGTCGCTCAATTTTTAACCGTATTTTTCCGCCTGCCTGTCTGCTTTGCGGCGAACCCACCGGGCGCTCGCCCTGCCCGGCCTGTGAGGCCGACCTGCCCTGGCATCGCGCCCCGCAATGCCCGGTCTGCGCAATTCCGGCACCCGACAACCAGGTATGTGGCCGCTGCCTCCGGCATCCGCCTGCATTTGATCGCACCGTCGCCGCATTGATCTACCGCTTCCCGCTCGACCGCCTGATTCCGCGTCTCAAATACCGCAGCCAGCTCGCCATCGCGCCGCTGCTGGGCGACTGCCTGCTACAGACACTGGCTGCGGCCCCGCGTCCCGACTGTCTCATCCCGATGCCCCTGCATCCGGCACGACTGCGCGAGCGCGGGTTCAACCACGCCAGCGAAATTGCCCGCCGGGTCAGCCATCAGCTCGGCGTGCCGCTGGCGCTGGACCTGTGCCAGCGGGTGCGTGACACACCGCCGCAAATGAGCCTGAAAGGCGATGAGCGTCGGCGCAATCTGCGCAAGGCTTTTAGCTGTGTGGGCGATGTCCGCAATCGGCACATCGCCCTGCTCGACGATGTCATGACGACCGGCACCAGCCTTGACGAACTGGCCACGACGCTGAAGCGCGCAGGTGCGCGCGAAGTGAGTTGCTGGGTGGTGGCGCGGGCACTGCCAGGCGCAAGCTGACGCCCTCGCAGTGCGTACAAACAGACTTTCAGAATATTAATCCTTACTGCTTTGCATTTCCTGAGCATGTACTACGCTGCGCGAGGTTGCCTGTGACATAACAATTTTTTATCAGGTAACTACATGACGTGAAAACAACATCCAAAAATCAACCGGGAGAGACATCAATGCCACGTATTTCAATGATTCAGAAATCACTCACTCAAGCCATTGCCACAAGCTGCGGCAGCGCCATGCTGCTGTGCAGCCTGCCAGCAGCGTCGGACGAGATTCACCTGCCCGCGCGCTTGCAGCCGGGCTCTGCCACCACCTCCTTTACCCGCATGTTTCCGCTGCTGCCACCATTTGCACCACAAACCGACGAAAGACGCGAAGAAGCCCGGCGACTGGGCGAACTCGGTGGACCGCTGGATGCACTGGACAACCTGACCGACCCGATCCAGTCGATTGTCAATCAGCCCGTGTTCAGCCCCAACAATCCCGACAACCCAAGCATGACGGCGGGTGTCACCTTCATCGGCCAGTTTCTCGATCACGACATCACGCTGGACCCGAGATCCCGTATCCTGGAAAACAGCACGCCGCGCAGCACCACCAATTTCCGCACGCCGGCATTCGATCTGGATTCGCTTTACGGCGGCGGTCCCGAGGCTTCTCCCGAACTATACGAATCGAGCAGCGGCGATTATCTGTTCCGGATCGAGGCCATTCCCGGCTCGGAAGCCGTCTCCCGCAACGGCGCAACGCGCTACGACCTGCCGCGCGATGCCGCAGGCAATGCCATCGTGGCCGAAAGCCGCAACGACGAAAACACCCTCATCAGTCAGCTTCAACTGGCCATGCTGCGCTTCCACAATAACGTGGTGGCCCACCTGCGCGCGGACCCCGCCAATGTCGACGCCAGCGCCGCGACGATTTTCAACCAGGCGCGCCAGACGGTACGCTGGCATTACCAGTGGATCATCGTGCACGAGTTTCTGCCGCTCACCATCGGTCAGTCGCGCGTGGATTCCCTGCTTTCCAAAGTGCGCGCCACCAGCAGCCCGCAGATCCCGATCGAGTTCTCGGTCGCCGCCTATCGTTTCGGCCATTCGCAGGTGCGCCCCAGCTACCGGCTTAACTTCGGTCCGAGCGGCGGTTCGCCCTTTTTCACTTTCGTATTCGACGACAGCATCGATCCCGCCGATCCGGATCCCGACGATTTGCGCGGCGGCAAGCGGGCCCCGCGCCGCTTTGTCGATTGGCAAACCTTCTTCGATTTCGGCGATGGCAATTTCCGGCCCAACAAGCGCATCGACGCCAAACTGTCCAGCGTGTTGATGCACCTGCCGGGTTCACGCGCACCCACGCCAGGGCTGCCGTCCGACGGCATCCAGTCGCTCGCCTCGCGCAACCTGATGCGGCACGTCAATTTCGGCATTCCCTCGGGGCAAGCCATCGCCAAACGCATCGGCGCACCCGCGCTCAAACCCGCGCAATTGCCGGAACTGGCGTCCTACGATATGGATCGCAGCACGCCGCTGTGGTACTACGTGCTGAAAGAAGCCGATGTCATGGAAGACGGCCAGAAAATGGGGCCGGTTGGCAGTCACATTGTCGGTACGGTGTTCATCCAGCTGCTGAAAAGCGACCCGAGCGCCTATCTGCGCGCCGCACCCAACTGGACGCCTACATTGCCATCCGCCACAGCGGGGGATTTCCGCGTCACCGACCTGCTGAAATTTGCCGGGGTTGTGCCGCCGCTTTAAGACAGCGACGCAGCACACAAAACGGCGGCAGGCATCATGCCTGCCGCCGTTTTTTTAAGTGCTGAAGATTTCTTCCACCGCAAAAATCCGCCGGTGCTCGCGCATGGCATAGCGATCCGTCATCCCCGCGATGTAATCCGCGACCGCGCGCGCGCCTTCGAGTGATTCACGCGCCTGATGTTCGGGCGGCAACAAACGCGCATCGCTGGTGAATGCGCTAAAAAGATCGCTGATGATGCGACTGGCCTTGGCGCTCATGCGCGCCACTTTGTAGTGGCGATAGAGCTGACGACTGAGGAAGCGCTTCAGTTCGCGATGCTCATCAAGCAGACCGGCACTGAACGCGGCCAGGGGTGGCGCGGCACGCACGCTGTCAATATCGGTGACGCCACTCGATTCAATGTTCGCGCGCGTGGTGCTGACCAGATCAATAATCAGGGTATTGATCATGCGCCGTATGGTTTCAGTGACGACACGCCGACCCTGCAATGCGGGATAGCGTGTGCGAACGTCGTT
>JAJXUA010000159.1 GCA_021783275.1 Pseudomonadota bacterium | reverse complement strand
ACTGCCTGGTGCCCACCGCGCGCCTGCTCGGCCTGAAAAACCTCCCCGACGGGCGGGTGCTGGCCCGCCTCGCGGGTACCGATCTCAGCCCCGAAATCAGCCGCCGCAATCTGCCCGCGGTGAGGAAATTGCTGCGGCTGGGGTGAGTGCGTGAACCGTCCTGACGCTGCCTGCCGCGCAGCGCGGCACCGTATCTCAGTGCGGATGGTGGTAACTGGAACAGGGTGCCTCGATGCCGCGCCGGATGCGCCGAAGCGGCCGTGCGCAAAAGCCGCCGTGAGCTCGTCAATCTATTGAACTGCAGAAAGTTTTCCGCTTGACGGCGTGAATGGGGAGTCTGATGATCCCACGTCATTTGCCGGAATTTGGGTCTGCGTGGAGGGTACAGCCCGGTGAAACTTTTCGGCCTGCTTCTTTTCGCGTTTGCCACTGTTGCTCACGGCAGTGACTTCGCTGATCGCGTTGCCCAAGGCAAGCAGACTCTGGCCAGTCCCGCTGGACAAAAATACGAGGCATCTTGGGGCAACACCATGGGGGCCGTGTTGGTAGCGTGTGTCCCTGTCGGTTCAACCTCACCCGCCAACCTTGGTCGCTTCACCTTCGTGGCAGACGTTTCCCCGGTGGGGGCAGTCTCTGCTGTCGCAGTCAGGCCTTCAACAGCAGTTTCCGAATGTTTCGCCAGGCATTTCCGCCTCGCACGTCTCCCACCCCCACCGATTCAAAGGCCGGGCAGCAGCTTTCCCGTGTCAGACGACATCGTGGTGTCACCGTGAGGCTAGGCTCAAACTCGGCTGAGTGGACGCCCGAAATGCCGGGCGCCGCTTGATTCCGACGTCACAGTGCCATGAATTCCAGGTGGAGGCCGTCAGCGTGAGCCATCCCGATACCAATACCGACAAAATCTTCACCGGCTCGATGGCGAGGCTTTACGAGACGCATCTGGTTCCGCTGATCTTCGAGCCCTACGCAGCGGGTCTGGCGAACCGGCTGGCCGCGCGATCGCTTGCCTGCGTGCTTGAGGTGGCAGCCGGCACGGGTGTGGCGACGCGCAGGCTGGCATCCGTTCTGCCCGAGCACGTAGCCATCATCGCCACCGATCTGAATCAGCCGATGCTGGATCAGGCCGTCGCGAGCGGAACCACTCGCCCGGTGACGTGGCGGCAGGCGGACGCCATGCAACTGCCCTTCCCGGATGGCATGTTCGACGCCGTGGTATGCCAGTTCGGCGTGATGTTTTTCCCCGAAAAGTCGAAGGCGTTTTCGGAGGCGCGGCGAGTGCTGAGGACGGGCGGCATTTTCATTTTCAGCGTGTGGGACCGGATCGAAGAAAATCAGTTTGCCGACACCGTGACGACTGCGCTCGCGTCGCTGTTTCCCACCGACCCGCCGCGCTTTCTGGCGCGCACGCCGCATGGTTATTGCGACCTGCCGACCATCCGGCGGGATCTCGCCAGCGGCGGCTTCACGGCGCAGCCCCGCATCAGCATGCTTGCCGCGCGCAGCCGTGCTGCGTCGTGCAGGGAGCCAGCGGCTCGCATACTGTCAGGGCACACCTTTGCGCAACGAGATCGAGGCACGCGATGCCGCGCGGCTGCACGTAGCCACCGAGATCGCCGCGCAAGCCATCGGCCAGCGCTTCGGACGGGGTGCGGTAGACGGCAAGATCCAGGCACAGGTGGTCGCCATCGAAAACTGACCGCCGCGCATCCAGCGGTCGGCGCAGCAACGCCCGGTCACAAGGCGCCGCGCCTGCAGCAGTGCGCACCGGGGCCGGAGCATCAGATTCATCATGCATTGAACGGAGGTCACCCTCGTGGACGACAGCAAACGGCGATTGCTCTGGCATGGCATGTTCCTGTTCCTGCTCGGCCTGCTCACCGGGCTCGTTGAACAGCGCTTCAACAATCCGCGAATGGGTCTCGCCGCGCACCTGGAGGGGATCATGAATGGCAGCTTCCTCGTGCTGCTTGGTGCCATCTGGACAGAAGTGCGGCTTGCTCCGCGACTGAAGGCTGCCGCCTTCTGGAGTGCGCTGTATGGCACGTACGCGAATTGGGCGACCACCACGCTGGCGGCGATATGGGGTACGGCGGCCATGTCCCCGATCACCGCAAGCGGTCACCGCGCGCCGCCATGGCAGGAGAGCCTGGTGACGTTCGGCTTCATCAGCGTGGGGCTGGCGATCATTGCCGCTGCCGTCCTCATCCTGTCAGGCCTGCGGCGCGGTAACCCGGCGCATTGAGCGCGAGGGCAACGCCGTGACCAACTTTGCCGCGCAACTGCCCGCGCCGCTGTTCGGACTCAGCTCATCCTCTATGCAACCGATCAACTTCTGCCTCTGGAGCTTGCCATGCCTGGTCCCGCCCGCGCCGGTGCGCTGATCTACGCGAATGATCTGCCGCGCCTCTCGCACTTCTATCAGCAGGTGCTGTCGATGCAGCGGCTACTGGCGGATGACGAGCATCACGTGCTGGAGTCGGCCGACTTCCAGCTGATCGTGCATGCGATACCACCGCACATCGCCGCAGGCATCACGCTCACCGAGCCGCCCGCGCCGCGCGAGAACACGGCGGTGAAGCTGTTTTTCAGCGTGCCGGATCTGGCCGACGCGGCGGCCACCATGGCGCGCCTGGGCGGCCGTCTGTTTGAGCCGCAGTGGGCCGGTCCGGGGTTTGCGGCGCGCAACGGCTGCGACCCGGAAGGCAATATCTTTCAACTGCGCGAGTGGCACGCCGAGTCATGATGGTCACCATGCGTAACCTGACCACCACGGAGCCACACCGATGCGTTTTCTCGAACTGAAAATCCCGCCGCCGGTGGTGGCGCTGCTGCTGGCGCTGGGTGCGTGGTGGCTGGCGCGTGTCACGCATACGCGGGCGGAGCCTGACCTGCTGCGACTGGTGCTGGCGGTGGCGCTGGTATTGGTGGCGGCGGCGTTCGACCTGTCCGGCCTGCTGGCGTTTCGGCGCGCGCGCACCACCATCAACCCGATGAAGCCCGGCGCCAGCTCGGCGGTGGTCACCGGCGGCGTGTACCGCATCACGCGCAACCCGATGTATGTGGGGCTGGTGCTGCTGCTGTGCGGCTGGAGCGTGTACCTCGGCTCGCCGTGGGCGTGGCTGGCGCCGCTGGCATTTGTGGGGTACGTGACGCGCTTGCAGATCGTGCCGGAGGAGCGCGTGCTGACGCGGCTGTTCGGCGCGGACTACGTGGCGTATTGCGCGAAGGTGCGGCGCTGGCTTTGACGTGCGAAAGGCGGATGGTCGGTGCAAGAGCCTGCCCCCTCACCCCAGCCCTCTCTCCCGGCGGTGCCGGAGAAGAGGGGGCAAAGCGCGGTGCGGCTTCGATGCCACGACTGGGCGGACATCCGCCTCTCACCTCCATCCTCTTCCCGGCGGAGAGAGGATGCTCGGGAGTGCGTGGCTATTCGCTCTTGATGGCATGCCCGCCGAACTCGTTTCGCATCGAGGCGAGCAGCTTGTCGGCGAAGGAGTCGGCGTCGCGCGAGCGGAAGCGTTCCATCAGGGCGAGCGTGATCACCGGCGCGGGCACGCCCAGTTCGATCGCGGCGTCGACGGTCCAGCGG
>JAJXUA010000055.1 GCA_021783275.1 Pseudomonadota bacterium | reverse complement strand
TACGAGAGGACCGGAGTGGACGTGCCTCTGGTGTACCGGTTATGACGCCAGTCGTATCGCCGGGTAGCTAAGCACGGAAAAGATAAACGCTGAAAGCATCTAAGCGTGAAACTTGCCTGAAGATAAGATATCCCTTGCACCTTGAGTGCACTAAAGGGTCGTTGAAGACCACAACGTTGATAGGCGGGGTGTGGAAGCGAAGTAATTCGTTAAGCTAACCCGTACTAATTGCCCGTGAGGCTTGATCCTATAATTTTGAGAAACGCCTGTATCAGTCAGTGGCTGAATACAGTGCAGCGTGTGTGTGCGATACAGTAACAACCCAACCTTCTTCCAGACACGCCGGCGAAAAGCCAGCGTGACATAAGCAGTCGGCTGAACGTCGCAAGACAATCAGCACCCCAGACAATTCGAATGCTGGAATGAGCCCGCAAGACTCATTCCTCACCCCCTTGTCTGACGACCATAGCAGAGTGGAACCACCCCTTCCCATCCCGAACAGGACGGTGAAACGCTCCCGCGCCAATGATAGTAGGCAGCTCGCCTGTGAAAGTAGGTCATCGTCAGACTCCTTATACCTACCCGGGACCACAAACCCAGGTAACACAAACCCCCTCAACCCAATGAGGGGGTTTTTTATTGGGTGTTCAAATCAAACCTAAAAAATATATCTATTTAAAATCAATATATTAATCACTATCTACAACTAAAGTTGTATAGCCAGATTCAGCCCGGATAAGTACATTTTTACTGTGGTGCATCAAGCCACATCGACTTGTTTAACTTCGGGAGGAATCATGAAAAAACTAATGGGTTTGATTTTGGCAAGTGTGCTGGCCTGGCCGGTCTATGCAGCGGTGAACTTGAATACGGCGACGCAATCCGAGCTGGAGTCGGTCAAGGGGCTGGGCCCAGCCAAGGCGAAAGCGATCATCACTTACCGCGATGAAAATGGAAATTTCAAAAGCGTGGATGATCTCGACAAGGTGAAAGGCTTTGGCAAGGCCAGTGTTGACAAGCTGAGAGACGAATTGACGGTCGGGCCCGAAGCGGGGAAAAAGAAGTAAGCGTGATATCCCGTTGGGGAATACCCCAGCGGGGTGAAGCGATAACGCGCAGCGTCGTGACAGGAAAGCGGCCATGACCCTGCAAGCCAGCAAGTTGCACGCGTTTGCGGCCATGCGCCGGTATAATCCGTCGTTTTCCGGCTGTTCCCTATTCCATGTCCACACTCACAGCAATACTGATTGCCACTGCTGCAGGCAGCGTGCTCAGCCTGTTGCTGGCAGCGCTGCTGGCGTTTTCAGCTCGCCCGAGCTGGGTGCCGGTGCTGGTGAGCTATGCGATTGGTGCGCTGCTGGGCGCGTCCCTGCTGGAAGTGTTGCCTGAGGCGGTGGAAATGGGCGGCGATGTCCAGACAGTCGCGAAGGCGCTGCTGGGGGGCATACTGCTGTTTTTCCTGCTGGAAAAACTGGTGTTGTGGCGACACTGTCACGACGAAGTTTGCGAAGCGCATGGCGGGCATGGGCATGCTCACGACCACGGCCGCTCTGGCCTGATGATTACCGTCGGCGACACCTTTCATAATTTTGTCGATGGGGTGATTATCGCGGGCGCGTTCCTGGTGGATTTTCGCCTCGGTGTGGTGACGGCGCTGGCGATTATTGCGCATGAAATCCCCCAGGAAATTGGCGATTTTCTGATCCTGCTGCATTCCGGCTATAGCCGCACGCAGGCATTGCTGCTGAATTTTCTGACTGCCGTGGCGACGCTGGTGGGGGCTCTGGTGGGCTATTTTTCACTGTCGGCGCTGGAAGGCTGGACCCCCGCCCTGCTCGGTCTGGCGGCGGCCAGCATGTTGTATGTGGCCTTGTCCGACCTGATTCCGGGTCTGCACAAGCGGGCAGAAATTGGCGCAACCTTGCAGCAGATGGTGCTAATCGGCCTGGGAGTCGGTACTGTCGCGCTGGTCGGTTACCTCATCGGCCACACGCACTGAACGCCGTTTGCGCCCGCCAACGGCATAGACAAATAGCGCCAGTGGCAACACGCCCAGAAACAGCAGGATGGCCACCGCTTTGCCCAGGGTGCTTGAGGTAATGGCCATCAGCAGTATCACGTATGCCCAGCCTATCGCTACGATGTACATCCCGCCCCTTATTTGACTCGACAAGCATGGTAACCAAAACCCGATCCGTCCGCCCGCCTAACGTAGGATTTGTATCGCTCGGCTGTCCCAAGGCCACGGTCGATTCGGAGCGCATCTTGACGCAGCTGCGTGCTGAGGGCTACGGCATTGTCGGCAGCTACGACGATGCCGATGTGGTTGTGGTCAATACCTGCGGTTTTATCGATGCAGCGGTCGAGGAGTCGCTGGACGCCATCGGCGAAGCCCTGGCCGAAAACGGCAAGGTGATCGTCACCGGTTGCCTGGGGGCCAAAGGCGATGTGGTGCGTCAGGCGCATCCCAAAGTACTCGCCGTGTCGGGCCCCCATGCGCTGGACGAAGTGATGGCGGCGGTGCATCTGGCATTGCCCAAACCGCATGACCCGTTCGAAGACCTGATTCCACCCGGCGGGATCAAGCTGACCCCCCGCCATTACGCCTACCTGAAAATTTCAGAAGGCTGCAATCATCGCTGTACTTTCTGCATCATCCCGTCCATGCGCGGCGATCTGGTTTCGCGTCCGGTCGGAGAGGTCATGCGTGAAGCCGAAGCGCTCGTCAGTGCAGGCGTGCAGGAACTGCTGGTGGTTTCTCAGGACACCTCGGCGTATGGCGTGGACGTGAAATACCGGCCGGGATTCTGGAATGGCCGCCCGCTGAAAACGCGCATGACCGAACTGGCTGCCGCGCTCGGCAGCCTGGGAGCCTGGGTACGCCTGCATTATGTGTATCCCTATCCCAGCGTGGATGACGTAATCCCGCTGATGGCTGACGGCATCATCCTGCCGTATCTGGACATTCCGTTTCAGCACGCCAGTCCCCGCATACTCAAGCTGATGAAGCGTCCCGGTGCAGTTGAAAAAACGCTTGATCGCATCCAGTCCTGGCGCGCTGCGGTTCCCGAGATGACTTTGCGCTCCACGTTTATCGTGGGTTTCCCGGGTGAAACCGAGGCCGAATTTGAAGAACTGCTGGCGTTTTTGCAGGAAGCACAACTTGATCGGGTGGGATGTTTCAAATACTCGCCGGTCGAAGGTGCTGTGGCCAATGCGCTGCCCGATGCCGTACCCGAAGCCCTGAAAGAAGAACGGCTGGCGCGTTTCATGGGTGTGCAGGCCGCCATTTCTGCCGCGCGACTGAACGCCAAAATCGGCCGGGAAATCGAGGTGCTGGTGGATGAGGAAAACGACGCCGGCACGGTTGCCCGCAGCCATGCCGATGCGCCGGAAATCGATGGCGTGGTTTACCTCGACGGGGTACAGGGATTGAAGTCAGGCACGCGATTGACGGTGCGGGTTGAAGCAGCCGACGAACACGATTTGTGGGCTACTCCGGTCTGATTCCCGTCGGGCTTAACCCCTGACAGGCAAGGCAACAGCAGCAGCGGCGCAACCGGGATGTGCTGCTTTAGCTCAGCAATGTGCGCAAGCCTGTCCGTTGGCGCCAGATTTTCCAGAGATCCACGCCGCTGAAATGTAACGCAGCGCCGTGAACCGGATCGACCAGTTGTACGTGTTGACGGCTGCTCAAACGCAGGCCATCACGCAGTGGCTGAAACCAGGTGTTGTCCAAAGCAATCAGCGCCTCCCGCCAGGCCCAGGCGTCGCCGCCCACGCTGGCTGCGGTCAGGCTGTCCAGTATCACCACCCCCGGGGAGTGCAGCAGCGCAGTTGAAAACTGCTCAGGCGGGGGATGGACAGTTGCACCTGCAAACTGTGCCAAGGCCAAGGCGTCCGGATGGTTTGTAAAGACCGTCCGCCTGGATTGCGGCGGATCGGGCAGCTGACCGCCTCCCCACAACCAGAGTGAATTGACGGGTAGCTCGCCGCGCGCTTCACGTGCCTGGTTGACCGGATGTTCAAACAGCAGCATCTGCAATTCGTTCAGCCACGCGCGCAAGCGCGTCGCGTCGCTGCCCTGCGGCAGTTGCGTCTGGATGTCACGCCCCACGACCTGCGACAGGGGCGTGGTGACCAGATCGGGAGGGGCCTCCATCCGCAAGGCCCAACGCTCGGGATGCAGGGCATGTAACACCGTGTCCCCGCCAAAATGCGCATGTATCGAGGCGATCAACGCGTGAGCCTCATCCCGTGCCAGATTCAGGGTCGCGCCATCCACCAGCATGAAGCGGTCGCGCATGATCTGCAGATGCACCGGGTCGGCGCGCAACCAGTAGTGCGAACCGGGTGCATATCCTGCGGCCTGTAGCGTAATCGGCGCAATCGGGTAGTCGTGCTGCTGCGCGATGCCCAGTTCGCTGCACAGTGCGGCGTCCACCCCCTGATGCCGACACGACTCGCGACGCCCGCGCGCCAGCAGGGTTTCCAGCGCAGGCAGCCTCAGGCCCTGGGTGGCGGCTTCGAGCAGGCGGGGATCAGCAAACAGATGCGGGATCAGGCACAACATACAGCGAGTGTATCAAGCGAGGATATCAACCGTATCCCGCTGTTGCGGTTATCCAGCCCGCTGGCGGGCTGTGGCATACTCGAAGCCCCAGAACCGCGAGTCCCGTTTTGCTTCCTTTCGAACTCCTGATCGGCCTGCGTTACACCCACGCCAAGCGCCGCAACCACTTCATTTCTTTCATTTCCATCGTCTCCATGGCCGGTATTGCGCTGGGGGTGATGGCGCTGATTGTGGTGTTGTCCGTGATGAATGGATTTCAGGAAGAGTTGCGCTCGCGCATTCTTGGCGTGGCCGCGCACGTGGAAATCAGCGGCCCTGCCGACCGGCTGGCCGACTGGCGCGGCGTGCTGGCGCAAGCCAGACAGAACAGGGAAGTCCTGAATGGTGCGCCGTATGTGAACGCGCAGGGCATGCTGGCCAACGGTGACAGTGTGCGTGGCGCAATCATACGGGGCGTGTTTCCGGAGCTGGAAAATCAGGTGGCGGATTTTTCGCAGCACATGAAAGCGGGAAAAATCAGTGACCTTGAACCCGGACAGTTCGGCATTATTCTGGGTGCCGAACTGGCGCGCGTGCTCAATGTTTTTCCCGGCGATAAAGTTGTCCTGCTGACGCCCCAGGGCAACATCACCCCTGCCGGTGTGATGCCACGGGTCAAGCAGTTCACTGTGACCGGCATTTTCGAAGCGGGCATGTTCGAATACGATTCCGGGCTTGCGCTGATCCACCTGCAGGACGCACAGAAGCTGCTGCGACTGGGAGACGATGTTACCGGCGTGCGGCTGAAAATTGACGAACTGTTTCGTGCGCCGTTTGTGACCCGCGCCCTGACACAAAGCCTGAAGGGCTATTACTACCTGACAGACTGGACGCAAAGCCACGCCAATTTTTTCCGCGCGGTGGCGATTGAAAAACGCATGATGTTCCTGATCCTGCTGCTGATCGTTGCGGTGGCGGCGTTCAATATTGTCTCCACGCTGGTGATGGCGGTCACCGACAAGCAATCGGATATTGCCATCCTGCGCACGCTGGGTGCGCGGCCGGCTTCCATCATGAAAATCTTTATTGTTCAGGGGGCCTTCATCGGCGTGTTCGGCACGATAGTGGGGGTGGCGAGTGGCGTGCTGCTCGCGCTCAATCTTGAAACCGTGGTGCCCATCATCGAGCGCATGGCGGGGATGGACCTATTTCCGGCCGACGTGTATTACATCAATCAGCTGCCTTCCAGGCTGGTGTGGAGTGATGTCGGCGTGATCGGCGGCGTCTCCCTGCTGATCAGTCTGCTGGCTACGCTGTATCCCAGCTGGCGTGCCTCGCGCATACAACCGGCCGAGGCGCTGCGCTATGAGTGACAGGGTTTTACGCTGTGCCGGTCTGAGCAAAACCTTTCGCCAGGGTCGCAATGATGTGCCGGTGCTGACCGGGGTGGATCTCGATGTCCGGACAGGCGAGGCACTGGCCATTGTGGGCGTGTCCGGCTCGGGGAAAAGCACCTTGCTGCATCTGCTGGGCGGGCTCGACACCCCCAGTGCGGGCCAGGTTGAACTGCTGGGCCGCAATCCGTTTGCCCTGTCCGAAGCGGCGCGCTGCGAACTGCGCAACACGGCGCTGGGCTTCATTTACCAGTTTCACCATCTTCTGGCTGAATTCACGGCGCTGCAAAACGTCGCGATGCCGCTGATCATCCGGCGCATGGCGCTGACCGAGGCGTATGCCCGGGCTGCCGTCGTGCTGCAGCAGGTCGGTCTGGAACATCGTCTCGACCACAGCCCGGGTGAACTCTCGGGAGGCGAGCGCCAGCGTGTCGCAATTGCCCGTGCGCTGGTGACCCAGCCAGCGTGCATACTGGCAGACGAACCGACCGGCAACCTGGACCGCCATACGGCTGACAGCGTGTTTGACCTGATGCGCGATCTTAATCGCGAGCAAGGTGCCAGCCTCATCGTTGTCACCCACGATACGTCGCTCGCTGCGCGGATGGATCGCCAGTTGCGTCTGGTCGACGGGGTGTTGCAGCCGCTTTAGGCCAGCAGCGCGATGCGGCTGGGGCTGGTCGCTTTTTGTGTCGGCATCTGGCTGCTCCAGCTTCAGCCCGCGTTGCCATCAGCACGTGAGTTGGGCTGGCTGGGGCTGTTATCGGCGGTGCTGGTGTGGCCCGCTTCCACGAATCGCCTGATTGAAACCGCGCGCCGCATCGGTGTGGCGGTGCTGTGTCTGGCATTGGGATTTGCCTGGGCGGCGTGGCGTGCCGATCAGCGGCTGGAAGACCGCTTGCCGCCGCACTGGCAGGGGGTGGATATCGTGCTGACCGGCGTGGTGAGCGACCTGCCCGTCGTCAATCCACGCGGCCAACGTTTCGTGCTTGAGGTAGAGCGCGTGCTGACCGCCAATGCGCCTCATCTGGCACGCATACAGCTTGCACGCTACTGGCCACCCGACGGGACACGGCACGCGCCGTTGCGAGCAGGCGAGCGCTGGCAATTCACGGTGCGGCTGAAAATGCCCCACGGCACCCATAATCCGCAGGGTTTTGATCTCGAAGCCTGGATGCTGGAGCGCAATATCAGTGCGACCGGCTATGTGCGTGAACAGGCTGCGCCACGCCGACTGGCTGCGCGCGCAACCACTCCTGCCGCATGGCTGGCAGATGCCCGCCAGACGCTGCGTGAACGTATCCTCACCACGCTGGGTGAGGCCCCCTATGCCGGGGTGATCGTCGCACTGGTCGTGGGCGACCAGCGCAGCATCCCGCATGCGCAATGGCGCGCGTTTACCCGTACCGGGGTGAATCACCTGCTGAGTATTTCGGGTCTGCATGTCACCATGATTGCGGCGCTGGCCGGTTGGGCCGTGGCATTTTTCTGGCGACGCTGGCCGCGCGCGACCGAGCGCTGGCCTGCGCGCCAGGCGGGTCTCCTCGCGGCCGTGCTGGCCGCCACCGGGTATGCGCTGCTCGCCGGATTCCAGGTTCCAGCACAGCGCACGCTGTTCATGCTGCTGGCCCTGGCGATTGCATTCTGGGGGCGGCGCGAAGCACGGCCGTTTACCGCGTTGATCTGGGCTCTGTTCGTGGTATTGCTGATCGATCCCTGGGCTGTCGTGTCGGCAGGGTTCTGGCTGTCGTTTGGTGCCATGGCAGTGATCCTCTGGGTAACCGTCGGCCGGGTGGCCGCCCCCAGCACCTGGCGCGGCTGGATCACCGTCCAGGGTGCGGTGACGCTCGCATTGGCACCGGCCTTGCTGTTGCTGTTCCAGCAGGTGTCGCTGATTTCGCCTCTGGCCAATGCGCTGGCGATTCCGGTGGTGAGCTGGCTGGTGACCCCGCTGGCGCTGCTGGGGGTGATCGCGCCGCCCCTGTGGCAGCTCGCTGCCGGGCTGATGGCGCAACTGGGGGATGCCCTGACCTGGGCGAGTGCCCTGAGCTGGGCTACCTGGACGCGACCCGCCCCCGATGCCCCCGCCGTTGCGCTGGCGATCATCGGGACGCTCTGGCTGCTGATGCCGCGAGGTTTTCCCCTGCGTGTGCTGGGGGGTCTGCTGTGGTTGCCGCTGGTGTTGCCACTGCGCACCGTGATACCGCCAGGAGACTTTTGGGTCGACGTGATTGATGTCGGGCAGGGCACGGCGGTGCTGATCCGTACCGCGCAGCATGCGCTGCTGTATGACACCGGCGCTGCATTTGCCGACAGTGACGCCGGTGAGCGCGTCATCGTGCCGTATCTGCGGGCACAGGGTGTTGGCACGCTCTCCGGCATGGTGGTCTCGCATGATGACAACGACCACAGCGGGGGTCTGCATTCCGTCCTGCGTGATGTGCCGACCCCCTGGCTGCTGCATGGCTTGCCTGCAGGCAGCCCGCTGTTGAACAACACACCGTCACCGCACCGGTGTCAGCGCGGGCAGCGCTGGACGTGGGACGGGGTGCGCTTCGAGTTGCTCAATCCGCAGGCCGCGGCGTGGACGGCGGGTCGCCGCAGCGACAATGATTTCAGCTGCGTGCTGAAGATCAGCCGCAAACAGCAGCATGTGCTGATCACTGGCGATGCGGAACGGCGCGGCGAACTGGAACTGCTGGAATCGGGTGCAGACTTGTCTGCCAGCGTACTGGTGGCCGGTCACCATGGCAGCCGGACTTCGTCGCTGGCCGAGTTTGTCGGGCGGGTCCGGCCACAACACGTGGTATTTACCGTGGGCTATCGCAACCGCTTTGGTCATCCGCACCCGCAGGTAGTCGCACGCTATCGCGCCCTGGGCAGCACGATTTACCGCAGCGACCGCGACGGTCTGATCCGGTTCCGGTTTGCTGAAGCCGGGGTGCAAGCCTCAGAATACCGGTCATCCCGGCGTCGTTACTGGCAAGCTGATTTTTCACCATGAATGAAACCCTGCGTCCGCGCTGCACCGAGATCGCGGATTACGAGACTGCGCGGCAGATGCTGGCACGCGCGCTGCCGGTTGCCGAAAGTGATTTGCACTGGCGTGCCCTGACGCATGTTTTTGAACAATGCGGTGCAGGCAGTGCGTTTTCCCACGCGGTAGGGTCGGCGCTGATTGTGGCGGAATTGCGGGTGGGCGCCGATGCCGTCGCAGCCGCGTTGTTGCAGGGCTGTCTGGGCCCGGCGCCCGAATTCGATACGCAGTTTGGTGCGGCCGCCAGGCTGGCACGCGGCGTGGCCGCCATGGCGCGGATCGAAACCCTGGCCACCAGTGCGACAGACCGCCGCATCGATCCTGGCGTACAGCTTGAGGCCCTGCGCCAGATGGTGCTGGCCATGGTGGAAGATATACGCGTGGTGCTGGTGAAACTGGCCGAACGCACGCATACCCTGCGTTGCGCGGGGACCGCCGATGTGGCGACGCGGGAAGCCCTGGGCCAGCAGGCGCGTGAGCTGTTTGCGCCGCTGGCGAATCGACTGGGCGTGTGGCAGATCAAGTGGGAAATGGAAGACTGGGCTTTCCGTTATCTGGAGCCGGATACTTATAAAACCATCGCCGCCCAGCTCGATGAAAAGCGGGCCGACCGCGAGGCGTATATCAACGGCGTTATCGAACGCCTGCAAGCGGAAATTGCCCTGCACGGCATCGAGGCCGAAGTCAGCGGGCGCCCCAAGCACATCGCCAGCATCGTGAACAAAATGCGGCGCAAGCGGCTCAGTTTTGAACAGCTGTATGACATTCGCGCGATGCGGGTGCTGGTCAAACACGAAATCGACTGCTACACCGTGCTCGGCATCGTGCACAACCTGTGGCAGCCGATTCCGGGCGAGTTCGATGACTATATTTCGCAGCCCAAAAGCAATGATTACCGGTCGTTGCATACGGCGGTGATCGGGCCGGAGGACCGTGCGCTGGAAGTGCAAATCCGTACATTCGAGATGCATCGGCATGCCGAGCTGGGCGTGGCTGCACACTGGCGCTACAAGGAAGGCGGGCGACAGGATACCCAGTACGAGGAAAAAATTGCCTGGCTGCGGCGCATCCTGGAATGGAAAGACGATGTCGCCGACAGCGGTGAATTCACCGAGCAGTTCAAGACCGAACTGTTTCATGACCAGGTCTATGTGCTGACCCCGCAGGGCCGGGTGGTTGCGCTGGATCGCGGTGCCACGCCGGTCGATTTTGCCTATGCCCTGCATACTGATCTCGGACATCGCTGTCGCGGTGCCAAGATCAATGGCGCGATGGTGCCACTGAATACGCCGCTGGAAAACGGCCAGCGCGTCGAGATCACGGTTGCCCGGGAGGGCGAACCCAGCCGCGACTGGCTGAATTCCACACTGGGTTATCTGGCGACGCACCGTGCACGCTCCAAGGTGCGTGCCTGGTTTCGCCAGCGCGATGTGGGGGAACAGGTCGCGCTGGGACGCAGCCTGCTGGACAAGGAATTCAAGCGACTGGGGATTACGGAAACCCGTCTGGAAAAACTGTCACAGCGCCTGAAGTTTTCGCGCCTGGACGACTTTCTGGCGGCACTCGGTCGTGGGGATGTCGGTCAGCGTGATCTCGTCAATGCGCTGCAGGAGCCTGGACGGGGTTTGCCTGCGCTGCTTCCGGTCGTCAAGCCGCGTGCCCGCCCCCGATCAGGCAACGCGGTCGTCATCCCCGGCCTGGGCGATGTGCCGCTGACGCTGGCGCGCTGCTGCAAACCCAGCCCGCCCGATGAACTCACGGCCTACACCACCGTCGGGCGCGGACTCACCGTGCACCGATCAGACTGTGCATCCCTCCGCCGTGCGAATCCCGAACGCATGCTGCCGGCACAATGGGTGCTCGACGCGGGCGCGGCGTTCGAGGTGGAAATTCATGTCAAGGCGTTTGACCGGCAGGGTCTGCTGCGCGACATTTCTGATGTCATCGCCAAGGAAAAACTGGATGTGCTGCGCGTCAACACCGAAAGCCGTGATGAATACGCGATGATGCAGCTGACCGTGCGCATCCGTGAACTGCAACAATTGTCGCGATTGCTCGGACGATTGCAGCATGTGCAGAATGTGATCGAAGCCCGCCGGGTGTGATTTTTTGTGGGTGATAGGCTAGCCTTTTCAGGGTGATCACGAACTGGATGCAGCCGACTGGATCGACCTGTCGGCTTGGGGATGAACATGGAAAACAAGCCTCCCGCTCAGGCGGAACAGCAAGCCTGGTGGCGTAACTGGAAAATCATGCTGCCGCTGTGGGGCGTCATGGGTGTACTGATCTGGCTGGGCGTGCACTACAAGGTTGACAGCAGTGTGATCGCGGGCAGCGTGGTGGCGGTCGGCCTGATCTCCAATGCGTTTGCCTGGCTGCTGGGCATCATTGCCCTGGTGCCGGTCATCGGGCCGATCATCGTCAAGGTGCTGTCGATCGGCTTCATCTGGCTGCTGAATGCGCTGGGCTATCTGGTGGCCTATATCGCCATCCGGCGCGGTTATTCCCGAGATGTGCTGACGTATCGGGGCCTGACAGTTGCGCTCATCATCGGCATCGTGATCGGTTTCGTCATTGGCAAGCTGGCCTGACGCAGCGGAAACCTCAAGCCAGAATTTTCTGTGCCAGGTCGCGCAGGCTGGGCGCTGATAAATCGGCAACACTGAGACACAGGTCATCCGCCCGGGGTGCGAAATTGTTCGCCAGTGATTTGCGGTAAGCCGGGTCGTAATGGGTTTCGAGCAGCGAACTGACCAGTTCGCTCCAGGCGGCCTGGTGCGCAAGGGTTTGCCAGGCCTGGATGTTTTCTTTGCCGCGCAGCTCGGTCAGATACCCCAGTTGCGTGTTCAGCGTTGCAGGATCGGTGAGGAAATGCGTGTAGTCCTCGATCAGCAACTGCACCCGCGCGTCCAGCGGCGCTTCGATGCGCACGCAGGGACTGGCACGCATGGCGGTGATCAGCGCGTCGGGTACGACCAGCGTGCCGATCCGTTTGCTTTCCGATTCCACATACACGGGCCGTGCCGGATCAAACCGGGTCAGCCGGACCCAGATGGCCGTGTCGAATCCTTTTTGCGCCGGTTGTGGCTCGCCGGGCAACGCACCCAGCAAGGAGCCCCGGTGCGAGGCCAGCGCTTCCAGATCGAGTACCTGCGCGCCCGCATCGGCCAGCGCCGTAAGCAGGCGGCTTTTTCCACAGCCGGTGGGGCCGCACAGCACACGGTATTGCAGGGTAGCGGGCAGCAGGGTGAGTTCACTGACAACCTGCTTGCGGTAGGCCTTGTAGCCGCCCGACAACTGCATGGCGTCGAAGCCGATTTTTTGCAGCACATGGGTCATGGCACCGCTGCGGCTGCCGCCCCGCCAGCAATAGATCAGCGGACGATATGTTTTGGGTTTGTCGGCAAACCAGGTCTCGATATGGTGGGCGATGTTGCGTGACACCAGCGCAGCCCCGGTTTTTTTGGCGGCAAAGGGCGAGACCTGTTTGTAGAGCGTACCGACGCGCTCGCGCTCTGCGTTGTTCAGTACGGGCAGATTGATTGCGCCTGGCACGCAGTCCTCGGCGTATTCGGCGGGCGAGCGCACATCGATAATCTCGTCAAACAGCGACAGGTCCGCAAGGGTGGCGACGCGCACTAGTTATTTCCGGCAAGTGGAGCGGGTGAGCATGGCACGATTGTCCCCCGGGCGAGTGCCATCAGCAAAAGCCACGCGCCGCTGAAACGGTAAAGTAGAGCAAGGGATGAGGGCAGACAGGCAGGAAAATTCGGGTAGCGAGCCCTACACTGCGGGGGGAGCCGAGTGGCGGGACGGCGGCGTGGCGCAGCTGCGCCAGGCGTGAGTCAGTTAAACAATTTTCAGCGTCGACTGTTTGCGTTCTTCCGCACGCCGACCCGTTGCCTTGCGGCGGTCAGCGGTGACGCCTGCGGGCAGCGCCGCGTCGCGTGGCGCGACCCGGCGATCGCCCAGACGGCGCTCCAGCGGAATGAACTCAACGTGGTAGACGGGTAGGGCAGACATTGCGTATCCCTGCGTGTTGAGATGCTGACAATTCTAGTCGAGATTTCAACAATTTTACAATCTAAAAACCGACCAATCAGTCCTTAAATACCGCCACTGGTCGGGTTTTTAAACCACAGCGCGGTGCTTCAGCCTTGCGCTGCACGCACCAGACGGTGTTTTTCACGCTCCCATTCGCGTTCTTTTTCGGTGGCGCGCTTGTCATGCTGTTTTTTGCCTTTGGCCAGACCGATGTCCAGCTTGATCCGGCCTTTGGCGTAATGCATGTTCAGCGGCACCAGGGTGAAGCCCGCGCGTTCGGTTTTGCCGATCAGCTTGTTGATCTCGGCGGCGTTCAGCAAGAGTTTTCTCGACCGCGTGGGATCCGGATGTATGTGTGTCGACGCCGTGGTCAGGGGGCTGATGTGGCAGCCTATCAGCCAGACCGCGCCGTTTTTGACCACGACATAGGCTTCCTTCAACTGCACCCGTGCGGCACGGATGGACTTGACTTCCCAGCCTTCGAGCACGAGACCGGCCTCGAATTTTTCTTCGATGAAGTAATCGTGGAAGGCTTTTTTGTTATCGGCGATGCTCATGGCGAACGGGCTTGCGTACAATTCTTGATTTTACAAGTCTTTGGGTCGAGATGGCGCGCGTGGAAAAGAGTGTGTTGGTCGCACACCCGCCAGAACGCATGTTCGAACTGGTGGACAGGATCGAGGACTACCCTGCGTTTCTGCCCTGGTGCGGGGGCTCCGCGCTGAATCTGCGCAATGCAGAGCAGACTGTAGCGACTATCCATATCGCCTATCTGGGCATCCATCAGAGTTTCACCACAGAAAACACCAAAACCTATCCACACACCATGCGTATCAAGCTGCGTGAGGGGCCGTTTTCCGAGCTGGAAGGCGACTGGGCCTTCATTCCGCTGGGCCCCAATGCCTGCAAGATTGAATTCCGCCTGCATTATGTGTTTGCCAGCCGCGTGCTGGAAACGCTGCTGGCACCGGTGTTCAATCACATCACCAGTACCTTCGTCGATGCTTTTGTGCGTCGTGCCGATGAGGTCTATGCGACATGAGCGCCACTCCGATCCAGGTTGAGGTGATCTATGCACTGCCTGCTACACAGCCGCTGCTGCACGCGATGCTGGCCGAAGGTGCGACGGTGGAAGATGCGATCCGGGCCTCGGGCGTGCTCGAGGCTTTTCCGGAAATCGATCTGGCGAAAAACAAGGTCGGGATATTCAGCAAGCTGGTGAAGCTGGATGAAAAAGTGCGTGACCGGGACAGGGTAGAAATCTACCGCCCGCTGATTGCCGATCCCAAGGAAGTGCGTCGCAAACGGGCGGAAGAAGGCAAGGTAACCAAGAAAGGCGGGGGGTGATCAGCTGTTCAGGGGCGGCGCGATCCGACAGAACGACGCTGAGTTGACCAGACTGGGCTGACCAGACCGGGTTGACGACTGGTCCGACCAGGTGAAGTTACCGGCAGTTTTCGCTGATGGCTTTCTGGCTGCTGGCTTCAGCATTGGCCCGCGCAGCATCGTCCATGTACACACGTTGCCCCGCCGCGTTGGTGGTGTAAACGCGGGAACGGTTTTGCAGTGTGCTGAGGTTGCTGCGTGCCTTGTCGCAGTTTTGCTGGCGCAGACGCGCCGTTTCGGCTTCCTTGTCGGCCTTGGCGCGTGCTTCGGCCGCCTCTTTCACGCGTTTCTGATACGCCTGTTCCTGTGCGTCCAGCGACTGGATCGTCTGGGTGGTGGTTTGGTTCTGGCTGCTGGAAGTGCCTGGCAGCGTGATCGCTTGTGTCGTGGGCGGCTGGTCGGTGTAGTGCACCTTGCCCGACGCATCCGTCCACTTGTACAGGGCGGCTTGCGCCGAACTGGACACGACAAGACCGAACAGCACCGGGCTGCTCAAAATCAGCAGCGCCCGTAAAGTCGGCCTTCCTGCAACCCACCGAAAGGCGCTGCGTTGAAGGACTGTGGGATTAATCACCGATTTTGAGCAACGGATAGTTCAGTTGCGCCAAGCCTTTTTGCACATGGTCATTGACGAGCTTCGACTGTTTGATCACGGTGCCGCTGTCTCCTTTTGCGGCAGCGTCTTCAGCAGCTTTCAGCGCGGTTTCGGCGGTGGTCCACAGCGCGTTTTTAGCCTTGGCATCTTTGGCAGCGGCCTGGGCGGCGGCGAGTGCTTGCTGGGCTTCGGCACTCAACGCGGGGGTTGCCGGAGCGGTGGATGCGGCCGGGGCGGGACTGGCGGGCTTGTTGACATACAGATCAGCACAGCCGGACAGGCCGAGCAGGGTGGCGGATGTCAGGGCAAGTATTACTTTGGTCATTGTAGAGTCTCCTCGGATGGCGGTATCGACACGGCATCTTGTCGTTCACCCCGTCTTGATGGCAGGGCTCCCGCAAAGTTAGCCGCATCAAACCGGCGAGTCAACCCGCTGTTCCGGTTTCTGGTTGGTAGTTTCCAACCAAGGGGCTGCCGCGCGACCGGCCGGGCGGTTTGTAAGCGGTGGGGGCTGACGCGTATAATCGCGGTTTGCGTTAAGGAAAACCTATGCGTGTCTTGCAAAAAGCGCTGACGTTCGACGACGTTCTGCTCGTTCCCGCCCATTCTTCCATCCTCCCTCGCGAAGTCAGCCTGGCCACCCAGTTGACCCGCACGATCACCCTGAATCTGCCCCTGCTGTCCGCCGCGATGGATACGGTGACCGAGGCACGCCTGGCGATTGCGCTGGCGCAGGAAGGGGGCATCGGCATCATTCACAAAAACATGAATGCAGAACAGCAGGCAGCCCAGGTGGCGGCGGTCAAGCGTTTTGAGTCGGGGGTGGTGAAAGACCCGATTACGGTTGCACCGCAAATGACGGTGCGCCAGGTACTGGAAATTACCCGCGCCAAACGCATTTCCGGCCTGCCGGTGATCGACGGTGGCAAGGTCGTCGGCATTGTCACCAACCGCGACCTGCGGTTTGAGACGCGCCTGGATCAGCCGGTTGCCAACATCATGACGCCCAAGGAGCGGCTGGTAACCGTGAAGGAAGGCGCGGGCCTCGACGAGGCGACTGCGCTATTGCACAAACACCGTCTAGAACGTGTGCTGGTGGTGAACGACGGCTTCGAGTTGCGTGGCCTGATCACCGTCAAGGATATCCAGAAATCGTCCGATCACCCGCTGGCCTGCAAGGACGCGATGGGTCGCCTGCGTGTAGGCGCGGCAGTCGGCACCGGCGAAGGCACGGAAGAACGGGTTGCGGCGCTGGCGGCAGCGGGGGTGGATGTCCTCGTCGT
>JAJXUA010000158.1 GCA_021783275.1 Pseudomonadota bacterium | reverse complement strand
CACGTTGACATCGGCGAGCAGGATTTTTATATCGACCTGCTGTTTTATCACCTGCACCTGCGCTGCTTCATCGTCGTCGAACTGAAGCGCGGCGCGTTCAAGCCGGAATACGCAGGCAAGATGAATTTTTATTGCAACGTGGTGGACGACGTGCTGAAACACGCCAGCGACACGCCGACCATTGGGCTGATTCTGTGCCAGACGCAAAACGCGGTGATCGCCGAATACGCCTTGCGCGGGGTGGACAAGCCTATCGGCGTTTCGACGTTTGAACTGACCCGGGCGCTGCCCGCCGAGCTGGAATCGAGCCTGCCGAGTATCGAGCAGATCGAGCAAGAACTGGGAGAGGCAATATGAGCAAAAAGACCGCAGCCGCCGAACCCGCGAACCACATCGCTATTTTTCAGGAGCAAACCATCCGCCGCACCTGGCACAACGAAGAATGGTGGTTTGCCATCGTCGATGTGGTGGCGGTGCTGACCGATTCCGTTCAGCCCGAGGGCTACGTCAAGGATTTACGCCGTAGAGACAAGGAGTTAGCCAAAGGGTGGGGGCAAATTGCCACCCCCCTTCGGATCGAAACCGAGGGCGGCGCGCAGCGGGTGAATTGCGCTAACACCGAGGGGCTATTCCGCATCATCCAGTCCATCCCCTCGCCCCGCGCCGAACCGTTCAAACGCTGGCTGGCGCAAGTGGGTTACGAGCGGGTGAAGGAGATCGAAAACCCGGAACTGGCCAGCGCCCGCGCCCGCGCGTTGTATCAGGCCAAGGGCTACCCGAAGGACTGGATCGAGAAGCGGCTGCGTTCGATTGCGGTACGTGGTGAGCTGACCGACGAATGGAAGGCGCGCGGGGTGCAGGAAGGCCGCGAATATTCCATCCTCACCGCCGAAATCGCCCGCGCCACTTTCGGCGTGACGCCTGTCGAACACAGCCAGTTGAAGGGGCTGGACAAGGTGAAAACCGGTAACAATTTGCGCGATCACATGACCGATCTGGAGCTGATTTTTACCATGTTGGGCGAAGCGGGCACGACGGAAATCGCCCGGCGCAAGGACGCGCAGGGTTTTACCAATAACCGCAAGGCTGCAAAGGAAGGCGGCACGGTTGCGGGCGATGCGCGCCGCGCACTGGAAGCCAAAAGCGGCAAGCCCGTGGTGAGCGAGACGAACTATCTGGCAGCGCCCGCTACGGCAAAGTTGAAAAATGTCGATCCCGCGCCCCCCACCGCCAAGCCCAAACTGCCTCGCCCCAAAAAGGCGGATAAAGCCAAGGCGTAAATTGTAGAAGTTCAGGCCTGACATGAAACTGCGCGACACCCTCATCCTCTCGCTCGCCAGCATCGCCAGCACGCGCACGCGCTCGCTGCTGATCGTGCTGGCGATGGCGCTGGGAGTGGGCGCGGTGGTGGTGCTGACCGCGCTGGGCGACGGCGCGCGGCGTTATGTCGTGAACCAGTTCGCCTCGCTCGGCACCAACCTCGTCATCGTGCTGCCGGGGCGCGCCGAAACCAGCGGCGGTCTGGTCGGCGCGGCGCTCGGGCAAACGCCGCGCGATCTCACGCTGGACGATGCGCAGGCAGTCGGCCTGTTGCCCGGCGTGCGGCGCTATGCGCCGCTCAACGTCGGCATCGCCGAACTCGCCTCCGGCGGTCGCCTGCGCGAAGTCACCGTGCTGGGCAGCAACGCCGAGCTGCTGCCGATTCGCCACATGGCACTGGCGCACGGCCGCTTCAACGGCACGACAGCGCAGGTCGTCATCGGCAGCGCGCTGGCGCGCGACTTCTTTCCCGAGGGGGACGCCATCGGTCAGCGCGTGCGCCTCGGCGACCGCCGCTTTCGTGTGTCCGGCGTGCTGTCGAAGCAGGGCGAGTCGATGGGCTTCAACACCGACGAAATCGTGATCGTTCCGGTGGACGACGCGCAGGCGCTGTTCAACACCGAGACCCTGTTCCGCATCCTGGTCGAAGCCAACAGCCGCAGCGCCATCGAACCACTCAAGCGGGCGATGAGCCACGTTCTGAAGCAGCGCCACGACGGCGAGGAAGACGTCACCGTCATCACCCAGGATGCCGTGCTCGCCACCTTCGACCGCATTCTCGGCGCGCTGACGCTGGCGGTGGCCGGCATCGCCGCGATCAGCCTGGCGGTGGCGGGCATTCTGGTGATGAACGTGATGCTGGTGGCGGTGGCGCAGCGCACCTCGGAAATCGGCTTGCTGAAAGCCATCGGCGCGCCCGCCGCCGACATCCGCCGGCTGTTCTTCGCCGAGGCGCTGTGGCTGTCGCTTGCGGGTGGCGCGCTCGGCTTCGCGCTCGGCCATCTCGGCAGCTGGGCGATCCGGCTGGCCTACCCCACCCTGCCGGCCTGGCCGCCGACCTGGGCCAGCGTCGCCGGCATCGCCACCGCCTTGATCACCGGCATCGTCGCCAGCCTGCTGCCTGCGGCGCGCGCGGCGCGGCTCGATCCGGTGCGGGCATTGAGCGGGAAGTGAAAATGGGAAAAATCTTTATCCGCGAATACCCTGAAGGGCATAAAGGACGCGAAGAGACGCGAAGGAAACCCAATACGGGTTCTGTAGGGCGGAAAAGCGTAGCGCCTTCCGCCGCATGGGAGCCTCGCATTCGGCGGATAACGGCCTGCGGCCTCATCCGCCCTACACATGTTTCTCCGCGTCCCTTCGCGTCCTTTATGCCCTTCAGGGTATGCGTGGACAAAAAAGGGTTTGCCTCATGACCCTGCTCGATACGCTGCGCTATGCCCGCACCGCCCTCACCGCGCACCCGCTGCGCACCCTGTTGTCGATGTCCGGCATTGGCATCGGCATCACCGCCGTGATCCTGCTGACCTCCATCGGAGACGGCATTCACCGCTTCGTGCTGGCCGAGTTCACCCAGTTCGGCACCAACATCCTCACCGTCACCCCCGGCAAGACCCGCACTCACGGCACCGCGGTCGGGTCGATCAGCAGCGCGCGGCTACTCACGGTGGACGACGCGCTGGCGTTGAAATCTTCGCGCTACGCGCAATACACCAACGCCGGGGTGATGGGCAACGCGGAAATCCGCGCCCAGGGCCGCAGCCGGCGCGTCACGGTGTACGGCGAGGGGCCGGATTTTTCGCGCGCCTTCAACATGCGGGTGGCGGTCGGCCAGTTCCTGCCTGCCGACGACCCGCGCAACCCGCGCGCCTACGCGGTGCTGGGGTCGAAAGTACGCAGCGAACTGTTCGGCAGCGCCAACCCGCTCGGCGCCACCCTGCAGGTCGGCGCGTCGCGCTTCCGCGTCGTCGGCGTGATGGAACCCAAGGGGCAGGTGCTCGGCTTCGATCTCGACGACACGGTTTACATCCCCACCGCGCGCGCGCTCGAAGTCTTCAACCGCGAAGGCGTGATGGAAATCCACATCGCCTACCGTCCCGGCGCGCCGCTCGACGCCGTCGTCGCCGACACCCATCGCATCCTGCTTGCCCGCCACGGCCGCGAGGATTTCACCGTGACGCCGCAACAGCAGATGCTCGAAACACTCGGCACCGTGCTGGACGTGCTCACCTTCGCCGTCGCCGCGCTCGGCGGCATATCGCTCTTGGTCGGCGCGGTCGGCATGGTCACGCTGATGCATATCGCCGTCGCCGAACGCGTCGCCGAAATCGGCCTGCTCACCGCGCTCGGCACCACGCGGGCACAAATCCGCA
>JAJXUA010000003.1 GCA_021783275.1 Pseudomonadota bacterium | reverse complement strand
CGGGGTTGAATTTAAGGGTGTCGGCGTGGGGGGAAAAGCGTGCCTGATCCGTCCAGCTCTGGCGCGGGGTGCGGTTATTCAGAAACCGCAGGTGCAGGCTGAGTCCGCTGGCGCAATAACCGTAATACCGCAATCGCGTGGCGGCCTTGTGCAGCAGGCGGTAGAGCACGGCCAGTGCAGACACCGGGTCGCGCAGCTCGGGTGCGAGTACGTGTGAATGGCCGACGCTGGCGCGCTGGGTGGGCGGGGTGGTGCTGACTTCGCCGCGCAGTTTGGCGTAGTAGCGTTCGCCTTCGATCCCGCCCCAGATGTGGTGCAGGGTGGCCTGGCTGGCGGCACAGAGTTGCTCCACGGTATGGATGCCGTGCTGTCTGAGGCGCGCTTCCATGGCGCGGCCGATGCCGTTGAGCGCGCCCAGCTTCAGGCCGTACAGGCACTGCGGCAGCTGGTGCGCGTGGATGACGACGAGGCCGTCGGGCTTCTGCATGTTCGACGCGGTTTTGGCGAGAAAGCGGTTGGGCGCAATGCCCACCGAGCTGTGCAGGATGTCGCCCACCTGGGTGTAGATCGCCTGCTTGATCTGTTTGCCCAGCGCGATTGCGCGCGATTCCTCACGTTCGCTGCCCATCAGGTCGCAGGCCATTTCGTCGATCGACAGCACGGCGGCCACCGGCGTGCACGATTCCACCGCAGCGACGATGCGGTGATGGATTTCGACATAGGTGGCGGGCCGTGCCTGCACAAAAACGATATCGCGACACAGTTTGCGCGCCTGCCAGACCGGGGTGCCGGTTTTGATGCCGTAACGCTTGGCGTCGATGCTGGCGGCGATGCAGCAGGTGGTGTCGGCCATCACCGGCAGGATGCCCACGGCACGCCCGCGCAGTTCGGGGCGCAGCTGCTGCTCGACCGAAGCGAAGTAGGAGTTGAGATCGACGTACAGCGAATGCAGGGCCATGGCAAACGGCAAACCTCCGGCGCGCGGAGGTGGGGGCTGGGGTGTGAACTAGTGTATATAAATACAGTAGTTCAGACAATTCAGCCCTGCGCCGGATTCAGGCGGGGATGCGTTTCCTCGCACACCAGCAGCACGATTAGACCGGACACGAACATGGCGGCGGCGGTGAACCAGAAGCCCGCCTCGATGCGGCCGAAGGCCGAGGCCACGACGCCGAGCAGCAAGGCACCGATGCCGTAACCGGTGTCGCGCCAGAAGCGGTAAATGCCGATGGCCGAGCTACGCCAGTTGGGATGCGCGATGTCGGACACGGCGGCGGACAGCGTGGGGTACAGCAGCGCCATGCCGAAGCCCATGACAGCGGCAGCAAATGACCACCACAGTTCGCCTTCACCCAGCAGCACCAGCGCGACGCCGGTGCCGCACAGCCACATGCCGGCGACGATGGGTTTCTTGCGGCCGATGCGATCCGACCAGTGGCCGGTGAGGAGCTGCGACAGCCCCCAGACGAAACCGTAGACGCCGACGACCCAGCCGATGCCGGCCAGGCTCAGGCCGTGCTGATACAGGTACACCGGGAAGAACACCCACACCAGCGCGTCGACGAATTTCTCCGTGAGCCCGGCCTGGCTGATCGACGCCATGCGCGCGTCGCGCCACGACATCAGCGTGAACACGTCCCAGGTGCTGGGGCTGTCCGCGATGTTGCCCGGGTAGCGCGGTTTCGGTTCAGTCATCAGGCCGGCGGCGTGTTTCCTGCCTTCGGCATGCGCGCTGTATTTGATTTCGGCTTGAGCCCAAGGCAGGGTGTCTTTCACCCACAGCAGCGTCAGCAGGCCGGCCAGTCCCACCACCACCAGGCCGAACAGCATCAGGCCTTCGCGCGGCCCGTAGGCGGTGGAGAGGTAGCCGGTGACGACGCCCGCGACGGCGACGCCGAAGTAGCCGGCGAATTCGTTGAGGCCGATGGTGAGGCCGCGCTGGTCGGCGGTGGTGAGGTCGAGCTTGGACGTTTGCGTCATCGACCAGGTGAGGCCCTGGTTGATGCCCAGCAGCACCGTCGCCGCCACGATCCAGTTCCAGTCCGGTGCGTAGAGGATCATGAAGGGAATCGGTGCCGCCGCGAGCCAGCCGATGAACAAAACTTTCTTGCGGCCGATGCGCTCGGCCAGGCGTCCCGCGACGAAATTCATCGCGCCCTTGACGAAACCGAAGGCGGTGACGAAGGCCATCAGCATCATGAACGAACCCTTGGCCACGCCGAATTCGGATTCGGCGAGCGCGGGTACCACGGTGCGGAACATGCCGATGGTCAGGCCGACGAAAAATACCTGCACCAGCTGGTGCAGGAACTGGCCGAGATTGGCGCGGATGCCATAGCGGTATTCAGCGACTTCCGGCGCGACGGTCACGTTCAGTTGCCCAGATTGAAGGCGACCATGCGATCCATCTCCGCCGGGTGCGGCGGGATCGCGGCGACGAGCGCAGCGACGAATTCATCGCGCGGCATCGACAACATGGGATTCCAGCGCTTCTCGAAACCGAGGGTCGACATGGGCTTGCCCGACAGACCGGCCCCGCAGGCGCTGCCCGAGGTGTGGCCGGGATAGAGCTCGACTTCCGCCGGCAGCGTCATGAGCGTGTTCTGCAGGGTGTCGTAGAGTTCGCCGGCCATCGCCTGCTCCCGACCGGCAAGATCGGGCCGGCCGACGCTGCCGACAAAAAGTGTGTCGCCGGTGAGCACGAACCAGGGGGTGGCCGCCCGGCGCTTGTCGGTCACCAGGAGGCAGACCGAATCGGGCGTGTGCCCCGGCGTGTGCAGGACGTCGATCAGGACATTGCCCACGTCGATCTGCTGACCATGCGCGAGCGCGGTGAAGGCAAACGCCGTTCTGCCGTGGTTCGATTCGTGCAGGCAATAAGCCGCGCCGGCTTTTTCGGCCAGCGCGCGGCCGCCCGAATAATGGTCGGCGTGAACGTGCGTGTCGATGACGTGGGTGAGTTTCACATCCTGTTTCGCCGCTTCACCGATGAACCAGTCCTCGTCGCCCCGCACCGGATCGACGGCCACGCCGACGTGGCACGAGCCGCAGCCAAAAAAGTAGGACAGGGTGGCGTCCTGGGCCAGCCGTTGGCGGAAGAACATGGGGGGTCTCCTTGTTATTAGTGAGGGGTGAGGGGCGTCAGGGCGCGGCGAGCGGCAGGCCGGCGGCCTGCCATTCGGGCGTGCCGTCGGCGATCTTGCGGGCGCGGTAGCCGTGTTTTTTCAGCAGCGCCACCGCCTCGGCGGACATCATGCAGAACGGTCCCCGGCAGTAGGCAACGATCTCCCTGTCAGCGGGCAACTCCTTGAGGCGCTGGCGCAGTTCGGCCACGGGCATGGAGCGCGCGAATGGCAGGTGGCCGTTGTCGTATTCCGCCGCCGGACGCACGTCGATCACCACCACTTCGCCGCGCTTCGCCTTGTCCATGAGTGAGCGGCGGGTTTCGCCGTCGAGTTTTTCCGGCGCGGTAAAGAGGCGGTCCATCGCCAGCTTCAGCTCGACCAGATGTTCCTCGGCCACGGTACGCAGGTTGACCCATAGCGCCGACACGTCCGGTCCAGACAGGCGATAGGCGATGTAACGGCCATCGCGCCGCGCTTCCACCAGCCGCGCTTCCTTCAGCACCTTGAGATGTGCGCTGGCGAGCTTGACCGACAGGTTGGCATCGGCCGCCAAGGCTTCCACGGTCTTTTCGCCCTGAGCGAGGATTTCCAGCAGTTCCAGCCGCTTGGGGCTGGACGTGGCCTTGCCGATGCGGGCGACGTGTTCGTACAGCAGGTCTTTGGTCTGGCGAGTGTTCATAGGTCAATATTCTAACGATTATTAGAATATTGCAAGGCACAGATTACCCGTTTCCTTCTCCGGTTCATCACACGCATGCCTGGCAATCAGTCGGCGTTCGCCAGGTTCATCCGCTCCAGCCGCTGGCAGAGTGTGCCGATGATGCGGCGCGACAATGGGGCGGAATGCTGCATCAGTTCTTCCATGATCTGTGGCGGCAGGGCCAGCACGGTGATGTCGCTGTCGGCGATAACGGAAGCGGTGCGGTTTTCGTTCAGCAGATAGGCCATTTCGCCAAACAGCTGGCCTTCGTTGAGTTCACCCAGGCGGCGGCGGCCCGTGTCGGTGTCCTTGTAGACTACGGCGCGCCCGGCATGGAGAAAGTAGGCGATACGCGAATCGTCGCCTTCTGCAATCAGGACATGCCCGGGTGGGTGGGTCTGGCCGTATTTTTCGAGCAGGCGGCCGGTGTCGCCGAAGACATAGCTTTCGAGCCGGCTTGCCCCGGTGCCGCTGCCGCCGAGGAACAGTTTTTCCAGTGCGGTGATATCGGCCTTGCCATAGGCAAAGAGCGCCTGCGCCCACAGATACAGCAGCAAAAAAGCGAAATAGCCTCCGATCAGAACGAACACCACGCCGCCCAGTGCACCATACAGGCTGTGGTAGTTTTCCAGTTTGAAAAACGCGCCAAACAGCGAAAACAGCAGTGCCAGACTGAGCGTGGCGGCCAGTGCAAACGCGGCCGCCACCCGTGCCGGGGGATGGCGGCGCGGCAGTCGCCAGTACGCCGCAAAGACCAGCGCCCACAGCAGGGCAAAGCCGAACAGGGTGTTGAGTCCCTGCAAGACCTGTGCATTGCCGGTGCCGATGAAATCATTCTGCGCCAGAAAACTCAGCGTCACCTGGGCCAGCGCAGCCAGCCCCATCAGCAGAAACATCACCGGCAAAATCACCAGCGGCAAGACCCACGACACCACCAGATTGCGTTTGCCCTGGTCGGGAAACACGATGCGGAATGCACCCTGTACGGCGTTCACCAGCCCGCGCGACGACAGCACCAGCGTGAGCAGGCCGACACCGCCTGCGGCCAGCTGGGTCTGGCGCGGAATGAAGCCATAGGCGGTGAGGCTGTCGAACCGCAACTGGTCGTAGAGTGCGGCCATGAGGATGGTGGCGGGCACCGAGTTTTCGGCAATCCGGCCCAGCAACTGCATCCCGTAGCTCAGCAACAGCAGCAGCGGCGTGGCCGACAGCAGGAAATAAAACGCCGTGGCGGCGGCATGATTTTGCAGACCGTTCTGGGCAAACAGCCGGGCGGTGGTGTAGCCGAGTTGCAGCAGCCAGGCCAGCGTGCCACGGGCAGATGGAAGGACAGGCAGACGCGCTGATCGAATCAACATCCGCGCTAGCCTACCTGCGGAGCGCGGCTTAGGCCAGTGCCAGTTAATGCGCGCTTATGCAATCGCCACGCTGATGCGTGCTTATGCAAGCGCCACCTTAATACGCGCTCATGCGAGCGCCACCTTAATACGCGCTCATGCGAGCGCGGCGGCGATGCGCTGGATGGCTTTTTCCAGATTGGCCTGCGAGGTGGCGAACGACAGGCGGATATAGCCTTCGGCGCCGAAGGCCGACCCCGGCACGACGGCGACATCGGCCGATTCGAGCAGGTATTCGGAAAAGGCGATGTCTGTGCCTTCGGCAATCACGTCGCGCGCGAGCAGCGACTGGATCGCGCCGCGCACATCGGGGAAGGCATAAAACGCGCCGCCGCTGTCCAGGCATTTCACGCCGGGCAGGGCGTTGAGCGCATCGACGAGATAACGGTGACGCGATTTGAAGGCGTCGAGCATCGGCGTGATGCAGCCCTGGTCGCCGTTGAGCGCGGCCTCGGCGGCCACCTGCGAGATCGAGGTGGGGTTGGAGGTGGATTGCGACTGCACGTTGGTCATGGCACGGATGATCGCCTCGGGCCCGCCGCAATAGCCGATGCGCCAGCCGGTCATCGAGTAGGCTTTCGATACGCCGTTGAGCACCAGGGTGCGGTCGTAGAGCTCGGGGCAGACGTTGAGAATGTTCACGAAAGGCACGTCGTCGAGGCGAATGTGCTCGTACATGTCATCGGTGGCGATCAGCACCTGCGGGTGCTGCTTCAGCACTGCGCCGAGGGCCGCGAGTTCGTCGGCGCTGTAGACCGCGCCGGTCGGGTTCGACGGGCTGTTGATGACGACCAGTCGCGTCTTCGGGGTGATCGCCGCTTCGAGCTGCGCAGCCGTCATCCTGAAACCCTGTTCGATCCCCGCTTCGACGATCACCGGCACGCCGTCGGCGAGGAGGACGATGTCGGGATACGACACCCAGTACGGCGCGGGAATGACGACCTCGTCGCCGGGGTTGATCACCGCCTGCACCAGATTGAAAAAGCTCTGCTTGCCGCCGCACGACACCAGAATTTGCTTCGGCGTGTAGTCCAGACCGTTGTCGCGCTTGAACTTGGCGATGATCGCGGCCTTTAGGCCAGGTGTGCCATCGACCGCGGTGTATTTGGTGAAGCCTTGGGCAATCGCTCCGACTGCGGCATCCTTGATGGGCTGCGGCGTATCGAAATCGGGCTCGCCCGCACCAAGGCCGACGATGTCGCGGCCGCCCGCCTTGAGCGCGGCAGCGCGGGCGGTGACGGCGAGGGTGGGCGAAGGCTTGATGGCCTGAACGCGGCGGGAGAGTTCCACGGAGTTTCCTTCATGCATCCGTCTTGGCGGAGTGCTACTATCAGTTGGTTTTGGCCGCGCGATTCTACCTGTGTTCGTCACCTTCCCCAATAGCCCGTTCCGTCTGTTTCAGCCGTTTCCCCCGGCGGGCGACCAGCCGCAGGCGATTGCCAGACTGATCGAGGGCATCGAAGACGGACTGGCGTTCCAGACCCTGCTCGGGGTGACCGGCTCAGGCAAGACTTTCACCATGGCCAATGTCATTGCGCAGACCGGTCGCCCGGCTATCGTGATGGCGCCGAACAAGACGCTGGCGGCGCAGCTGTATTCGGAAATGCGCGAGTTCTTTCCCGAGAACGCAGTCGAATATTTCGTCTCCTACTACGACTACTATCAGCCCGAGGCCTACGTCCCGGCGCGCGACCTGTTCATCGAAAAAGACTCCAGCATCAACGAGCACATCGAGCAGATGCGGCTGTCAGCGACCAAATCGCTGCTGGAACGGCGTGACACCGTCATCGTCGCCACGGTGTCGGCGATCTACGGGATTGGTGACCCGTCCGACTACCACAGCATGATCCTGCTCCTGCGCACCGGCGAAAAAATGAGCCAGCGCGAGGTGATCACGCGGCTCACGCAGATGCAGTATGAGCGCAACGACGTCGACTTTTCGCGCGGGCATTTCCGCGTGCGTGGCGACGTCATCGACATCTTTCCGGCGGAACACGCCGAGACCGCGATCCGCGTCGAACTGTTTGACGATGTGGTCGAGACGCTGCACCTGTTCGATCCGCTCACCGGACAGATTCTGTCGAAGGTGGCGCGCTTCACCGTGTTCCCGTCGAGCCACTACGTCACGCCACGCGAGACGACCTTAAGAGCCATCGAGCAGATCAAGGTCGAACTGCGCGAACGGCTGGAGTGGTACTACGCCAACAACAAGCTGGTCGAGGCGCAGCGGCTGGAACAGCGCACGCGATTCGATCTGGAAATGATGGTCGAGCTGGGGTTCTGCAAGGGCATCGAAAACTACTCACGGCACCTGTCGGGGCGCAAGCCTGGCGAGCCGCCGCCGACCTTGATCGACTACCTGGCGAAGGACGCGATCATGATCATTGATGAGTCGCACGTCACCGTGACCCAGGTGGGCGGCATGTACAAGGGCGACCGCTCGCGCAAGGAAAACCTCGTCGACTACGGTTTCCGCCTGCCGTCGGCGCTGGACAACCGGCCACTGAAATTCGAGGAATTCGAAACGCTGCTGCCGCAGACGGTGTTTGTTTCGGCGACCCCCGCCAAGTACGAAGCCGAGCACGCCGGCCAGGTGGTGGAACAGGTCGCGCGCCCGACCGGGCTGGTCGATCCGCAGGTCGAGGTACGGCCGGTGGGCACCCAGGTCGATGACTTGATGAGTGAAGCACGCAAGCGCATTGCGCTGGGCGAGCGCGTGCTGGTGACCACGCTGACCAAGCGCATGGCCGAGGACTTGACGGATTATCTGGCCGAGCATGGCATCAAGGTGCGCTATCTGCATTCCGACATCGACACCGTCGAGCGCGTCGAAATCCTGCGCGATCTGCGTCTAGGGCTGTTCGATGTGCTGGTGGGCATCAACCTGCTGCGCGAAGGACTGGATATTCCCGAGGTGTCACTGGTGGCGATACTCGATGCCGACAAGGAAGGGTTCCTGCGTTCCGAGCGTTCGCTGATCCAGACCATCGGCCGCGCCGCACGCCATCTCAACGGCAGCGCGATTCTGTACGCTGACAAGATCACCGACTCGATGCGCCGCGCGATGGACGAAACCGAGCGCCGCCGTGTCAAGCAGATCGCCTTCAACCTGGAACATGGCATCACCCCGCGCGGCGTGGTCAAGCGCATCAAGGACATCATCGATGGCGTCTACGATGCAGACGCGTCGCGGCAGGAACTGAAGGCCGCGCAGACGGCTGCCGAATACAAGGTGATGGATGAAAAATCGCTGACCAGGAAAGTGAAGAAAATCGAAAAGGAAATGCAGGACGCGGCGAAAAATCTGGAGTTCGAAAAGGCCGCCGTACTGCGCGACCAGTTGCGGGAATTAAAAGCCCTGCTGTTCGGGGTGGAGGAACGGACGTAGCCGTCACCCCGGTGGACTGGCTACCGGACCCGAGTGTTCGCGCCCCGTCCCGACAGGCAAGCTGCCGACACTGACCGACACGCGGGTTGGCTCTGCCCGTCAATCTTCTGCACAATGCCGCTTTTACACGACAGGAACCCCCATGGCTTCGGGACAACTTTTCATCGCGATTCTGAATCCGGGCGTCGAGATCACCCCACTGCGGCTGCGCGGCTGGCTGCAGAAGGAGGCGGCAGAGGTTAACGCGCGCGCCAATCCGGGCGACGGCGCGATCCTGCGGCTGTTTCTGACCCCAAAGCTGCGCTATGCCTTTACCGGCGACAAGCTCGACGCGATCCTGCAGACGCTGACTGAACGCTATCCGGCGATTCTGCGCATCGAGACGCAACTGGTGGATACGCCGCTGGATGCCGCTGCGATGGAAACGCAGACGAGCAAAGCCAATGCCGATCTGCAGAAGCTCACGCAGCTTGCCGAGGAATACACCCAGCGCAAGCAGGACGAGGCGCAGGCGGACATCCGTCCCGCGCCGATCCAGTGGCACAAGCTGAAAAACGCGCTGGATTGAGCTGTGCGGAACCCGCTGTGCGATGACCGCTCTATGGGGCAGTTCGCGCAGGGGGTGCTGTGCCGGTGCGCAGTTTTGATCATATTGTTGAAAGGGTTACATGGCTGTCAGGGTGTTGTTTGTGTGCATGGGTAATATCTGTCGTTCGCCGATGGCGGAAGGGATGTTCCGCAAGGCAGTGCGGGACGCGGGGCTGGAAGGCCAGATCGAGTCGGATTCGGCAGGCACCCATGCGTATCACGTCGGCGATGCGCCCGACCCACGTGCGCAGCAGGCCGCGCGCCAGCGCGGGGCGGAGATCAGTGACCTGCGAGGGCGCAAGGTGGCCGATCAGGATTTCGCGCGTTTCGACTACATTCTGGCCATGGATGGTGACAACATGAGCCGCCTGCTAGACCGTGCACCGGCCCAGCATCAGGGCAAGATCAAGCGCCTGCTGGCATACAGCCGCAAGTATCCGAATCTGGATGTGGTGGATCCGTATTACGGCGGGCCGCAGGGGTTCGAAGAAAACCTCGACATGATCGAAGACGCCGTGCAGGGACTGATCCGCGAAATCACCGGCAATGCTGCTCCCCGATAGTATTCCCGGGTCTGACAGCACAAGGGCCGCGTAAGCGGCCCTTGTGCTGTGTGCGACCCGATGATCAGTTCGACCGGGTTTCGACCTGCACCAAGGGCTCCTGCGTCACCGCCATGGCCGGACGCTGACGACGGCGTGTGGGGTGAGGCGAGGATTCAACCGGCACATCCACGGGCGCGCTGACCGGTGCACTGGTTTCCACCTGCATCAGGCTGACCGCTTCCGTGCCGGTTGCACTCGTCGGGCGACGGCGGCGGCGCGGGCGTGATGCTTCTGCCGGCTCGCTGGCGATCCCGGTGCTGGCATTCCGGGTTTCCACCTGTTGCAACTGACGCGCACTCGCCGCCAGTTCGGCCAGCACGCTGGCCGGGCTGGCGGTCACAGCGGCCGTGGCGACTGCTGTGCGCTGGGGAGCGGGCGCAGCATCCAGCTGCAATGCCTGCTGTCGCGGTGCATCTGCCATCGGCGCAACCGGGGCTGGTGCCGCACCGGCGATTTCGATGATGGCGTGAAAACCTTGCGGGCTGCGCGTTGCACTCGCTTCAGACTGTGACGCGGCGTCCTCCGTCCGGCCATCACGGCCACGGCGGCCACGGCCGCGGCGGCTGCGCGATTCGCGTTTTTCGTCACCGTCGGCCTCACGCGGAGGCGCGCTGGTTTCGTCGCGCGGTGCGGCGACTGCTTCGGCGCGTGGGGGCTTGGGCTGCCGCGGGGGACGCGGCGGCTTGCTGCCTTCGGGGCGCGCTTCGGCTTTGCGGTCGGGCCGGGCATCAGCCTGACGGGGTTCGGTCGTACGGCCTGCCTGGGGACGCGGTTCAGCCTGGCGTCCTTCGCCGTTGCGGCCCTCGCTGTTACGACCCTCACCACGGCTGCGGCGCTGGCCGGGTTTGCGGTCATGCCGCTCGCTGGTGCGTTCGCTGCGCGCACGCACGGGCGTAGTTTCAATGACGGGCTGGGCCGAAACAGCCGGCATCTCGTCACCGCGTTTCTTGAACCAGCCAAAAATCCGGTCGAACAGGCCGGTTTCTTCAGGCGGGCTGGGCTGCACCACGGGTTTGGCTACCGGCATGGGCTGCGGCGGCGCGATGGACTTGACCGCGGCCTGCTGACGTACCGGCGCAGCTGACTGTTCGGTCTGATACGTCGATTCGGTCTCCGGCATCGTCGCCATCTTGTAACTGGGTTCGGCGGCGTCGCGCTGGTTCAGCTCGTCGTGACGCAGGCGCGTGATGGTGTAGTTCGGGGTTTCGATATGCACGTTGGGAATCAGCACCACGTTGACCTTGAGGCGCGATTCGATGGTGTGGATGTCCACGCGTTTTTCGTTGAGCAGGAACGTGGCGACATCGACCGGCAGCTGCACGTGCACCGCACCGGTGTTTTCCTTCATCGCCTCTTCACCGAGGATGCGCAGGATGTGCAGCGCCGACGATTCGGTGCCACGAATGTGGCCGGTGCCGTGGCAGCGCGGGCATGAGTTGTGACTGGTTTCGCCGAGCGAGGGCTGCAGCCGCTGGCGTGACATTTCCAGTAGACCGAAACGCGAAATCTTGCCGGTCTGGACGCGGGCGCGATCATGATGCAACGCGTCTTTCAGCCGGTTTTCGACTTCGCGCTGGTTCTTCGGGTTTTCCATGTCGATGAAGTCGATCACGATCAGACCACCGAGATCGCGCAGGCGCATCTGCCGGGCCACTTCGTCGGCGGCTTCCAGATTGGTGTTGTAGGCAGTCTGTTCGACATCGCTGCCCTTGTTGGCGCGCGCCGAGTTGACGTCCACCGAGACCAGGGCTTCGGTATGGTCGATGACGATGGCACCGCCGGACGGCAAATTCACCTGGCGCGAAAACGCCGATTCGATCTGGTGTTCGATCTGGAAACGGGAAAACAGCGGCACGTCGTCGCGATAGAGTTTGATCTTGTTGGCGTTGTCCGGCATCACGTGCGCCATGAACTGCTGCGCCTGTTCGTAGATGTCTTCGGTGTCGATCAGGATTTCGCCGATGTCGGCGGAGAAGTAGTCGCGGATGGCGCGAATCACCAGACTGCCTTCCTGGTAAATCAGGAATGCGCCCTTGTTCGATTGCGATGCGCCGTCGATGGCTTTCCACAGGCTCAACAGGTAATTCAGGTCCCACTGGAATTCTTCGGCACTGCGACCGATCCCCGCAGTGCGGGCGATCAGGCTCATGCCATCGGGGATGTCGAGTTGCGCCAGGGTGTCGCGCAGTTCGTTGCGCTCTTCCCCTTCGATGCGGCGTGATACGCCACCGCCGCGCGGGTTGGTCGGCATCAGCACGACATAGCGACCGGCCAGCGAAACAAACGTGGTCAGTGCTGCGCCCTTGTTGCCGCGTTCGTCCTTTTCCACCTGGACGAGCAGCTCCATGCCTTCTTTGAGATTGTCGGGAACCTTGCCATTGCCGGGCAGGCAGGCACGGGAAATTTCCTTGAACGGCAGGAAGCCGTGACGTTCACAGCCGTAGTCGACAAAGGCGGCTTCCAGGCTGGGGGCGATATTGGTGATGACGCCCTTGTAGATATTGCCTTTGCGTTGTTCTTTGCTGGCGGACTCGATGTCAAGGTCAACGAGTTTTTGCCCGTCGACGATGGCAACCCGGAGTTCTTCCGCCTGGGTTGCGTTGAATAGCATGCGCTTCATTTCTTCTCCCGCGCGCGTGCATACGGGACAGGCCATACCGCCGCTGAATCAGCGGCTCATGCGATCACGGAGTGTGTTGGGTGAAATGGCATGGATCAATGTGTCCTGTTCCTGGAGAGGGTGCTGCTGAGCAGCCTGTCTTTCCGATCCCCGCTGGAATGAATTCCGGGCGTGAATACTGATTTCGTATGCTTGATGTCGCGTCGTTGATAACATCGCTGCTTGGTCGGCTGGCAGGCAGGTGGGTTCGACTGGTCGGCCCGCCAGCGTGCTGGCAGGGCGGCAGGAATCCGGACGGGCCGGGCAGACGGCGGCCGGTGAGCGTTTTAACCGGCGTGATCTCTAAAAATTTCCGGCAGGGTTGCGCCGGGCAATGGTCAGGCAAAACTTGGCCTGAACCGGCGGTAGTGTATATGAAAATGAAGGACTTAGAGAAAGATTCTGTCCGCAAACTGAAGATCGATGACGGGGCCGACAACCAGCGTCTGGATAACTTCCTGCTCGGCGAACTCAAGGGCGTGCCGAAAAGCCGCATCTACAAGCTGGTGCGCGGGGGCGAGGTGCGCATCAACGGCGGGCGCGTCGAGGTCGGCTATCGCCTGCAACTCGGTGACGAAGTCCGGATACCGCCGGTGCGCACTGCCGTGCCGGTCATTACCCCCGCCACCCATTTGCCGCAAGGCGGGTTGCGCCTGTTGCCGCACATACTCTACCGGGATGAAGCGCTGATTGCACTGAACAAGCCGCCCGGCATGGCGGTGCACGGTGGCAGCGGCATTTCGCGCGGGGTGATCGAGCAGATGCGGCTGGAACTGCCGGAATGCCGCTATATGGAACTGGTGCACCGGCTCGACCGCGAAACCTCGGGGGTGCTGCTGATTGCGCTGAAGCGGCGCGCGCTGGTGGGGCTGCACGAAGCCATGCGCGCCGGAACCATCCGCAAGCGCTATATCACCCTGGTGGCCGGGCGCTGGCCCAATCCGCTGCAGCATGTGAAATTGCCCTTGCACAAGCGTGTCGATGACAACGGTGAAAAACGCGTGACCGTGCGCGACGATGGCCAGACTGCGCATACTATTTTTCGCCGTCAGCAGCGCTATGCCGATTTCACCCTGCTGGAAGCGGAACTCAAGACTGGTCGCACGCATCAGATACGCGTCCATACCTCGCACCTGGGGTTTCCCATCGCAGGTGACGACAAATACGGCGATTTCGAACTCAACAAACGGTTAGCCAAACAGGGATTGAAACGCATGTTCCTGCATGCGGCGCATCTTGAATTTGCCCATCCCCTGAGCGGTGAGCCGCTCGACATCAACGCGCCGCTGCCCGCCGACCTGGCGGGCTTTCTCGAGACCCTGAACCATGACCAGGCAGTTTGATTTACTGATTTTCGATTGGGACGGCACGCTGATGGATTCCGCCGGGGTGATCGTCGATTCGATCCAGCGTGCCTGTGAGGATATGGGTCGCGCTGCGCCGGACGATCGTGCGTGTCGCCAGATCATCGGGCTGGGCCTGATCCAGGCGCTGCAAACCCTGTTGCCGGACTGGCCGGAAGCGGACTATCCCGCACTGGTGGAGCGCTACCGGCATCACTATCTGGGACGCGACGACCGGATACCGCTGTTTGACGGCGTGTCCGACGGCCTGCGTGAACTCGCGACGCAGGGACATACGCTGGCAGTGGCCACGGGCAAGAGCCGCATGGGTTTGGCGCGCGCACTGCAAAGCAGCCAGTTGGGACCGTGCTTTGCTGCCACCCGCTGTGCCGATGAAACGCATTCCAAGCCGCATCCGGCGATGGTGCTGGAACTGCTCGATGAACTCGATGCCGACCCGGCGCGCACGCTGGTGATCGGCGATACCAGCCATGATTTGCTGATGGCGTCGAGTGCAGGCGTGGCCAGTCTGGGCGTGAGCTACGGCGCGCACCGCGTCGAAGACCTGCATCCGCACGCGCCGCTGGCAGTGCTGGACAGTTTTGCCGAGGTGCGCGCATGGCTGGCAGCGAACGCCTGATCTGCGCCGCCAGCGAACTGGCTGAAGGCGGGCGCGGCGTGCGTTTCGAGATCGAACGCCACGGCCAGACGCAAGCCGCGTTTGTGGTGCGCTACGATGGCAAACCCTATGCCTTTCTCAACCAGTGCGGCCATGTGCCGGTGGAGCTCGACTGGCAGCCCGGCGAGTTCTTCGATACCTCGCGGCTATACTTGATCTGCTCCACCCACGGTGCGCTCTACCATCCACGCAGTGGGCATTGTGTGGGTGGGCGCTGCGCCGGACGCGGCCTGATTTCCCTGCCGGTCGTCGAACGTGACGGGCAGGTTTACCTTTTACATACCCTGACGACGGAGTCACCATGAACGACCAACCCAACTGGGAACGCGCGGTTCTCGAAAAACTGGCGCTATCGGCTGTGCAGGAGCAACGCCGCAGCCGCCGCTGGAGCATCCTGTTCAAGGCGCTCGGTTTCCTCTACCTGACCGTGGTGCTGGTGCTGGCCACCGGCTGGTTCAAGGGCGACGGGGTGGGTATTCCCAAAAACCACACGGCGCTGATCGACATGCAAGGCGTGATCGCTTCTGGCGAGGTCAGTGCCGATTCCATCATCAGCAGCCTGCAGGGCGCGTTTGACGATGAAAAAACTCGCGGCGTGATCCTGCGCATCAACAGCCCCGGCGGCAGCCCGGTGCAGGCCGGGCAGATTCACGACGAGATCAAACGCCTGCGCGCCAAGCATCCGAAGATTCCGCTGTATGCCGTGGTCGATGACATCTGTGCGTCGGGCGGCTATTACGTCGCTGCTGCGGCTGACAAAATCTACGTCGACAAGGCCAGCATCGTTGGCTCCATCGGCGTGCTGATGGACGGCTTCGGGTTTACCAAGACCATGGAAAAACTCGGGGTCGAGCGTCGTCTGCTCACCGCCGGGGAAAACAAGGGATTCCTCGATCCGTTTTCACCCGTCGATCCCAAGCAGCAGGGTTTCGCCAGGGACATGCTCGAAGAAATCCACGGCCAGTTCATCGGGGTGGTGCGCGCAGGACGTGGCAAACGTTTGAAAGAAACCCCTGATATGTTCAGCGGCCTGGTGTGGAGCGGCGAAAAAAGCATCCAGCTGGGTCTGGCCGATGGCCTCGGCAGCGTTGAGTCCGTCGCCCGGGATGTCATCAAGGCCAAGGATGTCGTCGATTACACCCAGCAGGACAGCTTTGCCGAACGGCTGGCCGGGCGGCTGGGTGCCAGCATCGGCAAAGCCTGGGCACCATTTGCCCAGACGGGAATCCAGTTGCGTTGAGCAACACGCCTTACCAGCCCATCGCCTGCGCCGATCATGAGCGTCTGGAATACGCTGCGCTCACCCGGCAGTGGCTGGACGTGCGTGTGGATGGCGTGACGCAGCGCCTGCTGCCGCTGGATGTCTACGCCCGTGAGGGAACGGAGTGGCTGCAGGCGCGGAATGCAGCGGGGGAAACCGTGACGTTCCGGCTCGACCAGCTGCACTTTTGAATCAGGCCCCGATGCCGAACACCACCAGCCGGTCTTTCACCTGATGACTGAGTCCGCGCCAGTCCGCCGCACGCTGGGTGCGAATGAACTGCCCCGGCAGGCTGAGGTCGGCACCGACGCTGATGTATGTGTCGGAGTGCAGGGCGAGGGCTAGGGCGTCGAGCAGGGCGGCAGCACGGTAGGGCGTTTCAATGAATAACTGGGTGCTGTGCTGTTTGCGCGCGGTGATTTCGAGTGTGCGGATCGCCTGACTGCGTTCGGGTTCTTTCGCGGGCAGATAGCCGTGGAAGGCAAAGCGCTGGCCACCCAAACCGGAAGCCATCAGCGTGAGCAAGATGGACGAAGGCCCGATCAGCGGTGCAACGGCGATATTGGCGTGATGCGCCGCGCGCACGAGATGGGCACCGGGATCGGCGACAGCAGGACAGCCCGCTTCCGAGAGCAGGCCGACATCGTGGCCTGCGTGCAGGGGAGCCAGCAGGGCGGCGATGGCGGAGGCGGGGGTGTGTTCGTTCAGCTCGTGCATTTCGATCTGCTGCATGGGCAAGGGATGACCCATGGCCTTGAGATGCGCGCGCGCGGTTTTGGCGCGTTCGACGACGAAATGCTCGAGCCGGCGGGCGACGGCGAGGGTGTCGGGGGGCAGGCAGGATGCGGGGCTGACCGGGCCGAGCGGAACGGGGATCAGGTAAAGCGTGCCCGTCACGAGATCAGGCCGGACGCCAGGTCAGCACGTCGATGCCTTCGTTGGCCAGCATCTCGGTCAGTGCCATCAACGGCAAGCCAACCAGCGCGGTGGGGTCGGTGCTGTCCATACGCTCAATCAAGGCTATCCCCAGCGATTCGCTCTTGGCCGAACCGGCGCAATCGTACGGTGTTTCCTTTTCCAGGTAGGCGGTGATCTGCGCGTCGGTGAGCGGGCGGAGGTGTACGACGGTGGGCACATCACGTGTCTGCGTGTGGCCGGTACGGCTGTTGAGCAGCGTGAGCGCGGTGTGAAAAACCATGGCCTTGCCCTGCATAGCTTTTAGCTGGGCAAAGGCCTTGTCAAAATTGCCGGGCTTGCCAAGCTGTTCGGAACCGAGCATCAACACCTGGTCCGACCCGATGATGAGGGCGTCAGGATAGGTTGACGCAGCAGCCTGCGCCTTCAGTACAGACAGCCGCAGCGCGGTGGCCGAGGGAGACTCTTCCGGCAACGGGGTTTCGTCGACATTAGGCGACAGCACCTCGAACGGTATACCCAGGCGCGATAGCAGCTCGCGGCGGTAGCGCGAGGTGGAAGCCAGGACAAGTGTCATGCTGGGGAAACCCAGCACCACAGAGGCACGGAGGCACAGCGCACACTCCGAGCATCGCTGGCAGATTCACGCTGTTTTTTCTCTGTGTCTCTGTGCCTCTGTGGTGAGGGGTGCATATTCATTCCGGCTGTATCTCGACCAGCGCCATGTCGGGCGTCACTGCGTCGCCCTTCTTGGCGAAGATGCTGATGACGACCCCGGTGATCGGGGCCTGCACCTCGTTTTCCATTTTCATGGCTTCGATCACCAGCACGCCGTCGCCGGCTTTCACGGTCTGGCCCACGCTCACCAGCACGTCAACAATGCTGCCCGGCATGGCGGCGGTGACATGGCCGGGATGCGTGGGGCGGGGTTTCTGGCCGGGGGCTGCGGGCACCGCCGGTTTGTCGATGCGCGGGCCACTCCCCGAGCTGTCCGCGATGGCGACTTCGTTGAGCGACTCGACCAGGACTTCTTCCGATACGCCATCGATGGAAACGAAATAGGGCCGCTGGCTGGTGTCGCTGCGACCGCTGCCGGACAGCTTGATGTGATAGGTCTCGCCATGCAACGTAATGCGGAACTCGTCAGCGGCATAACGCGGTGCACTGTCCTGTTGCGAGGACCCTGGCGGCTGGAGCTGTTCGGGTTTGAGGCTGCCAGCGGCGCGTTCCTGCAACCAGGTTTTTGCCAGGTCGGGAAACATGGCGTAGGTCATCACGTCTTCGTCGGATTTGGCCAGTCCTTCGATTTCGCTGCGCAGTTTGTCGAGCTCGTCGGGCAGCAGGTCGGCCGGTCGGCAGCTGATCACATCGAGATCGCCGATGGCCAGTTTGCGGACGGTTTCGCTGATCTGCCCCGGTGCCTTGCCATAGCGGCCTTGCAAATAGAGTTTCACTTCGTTGGTGACGGATTTGTAGCGCGCGCCGGTCAGCACATTCAGCGCGGCCTGGGTGCCGACGATCTGTGACGTGGGGGTGACCAGCGGCGGATAGCCGAGGTCTTCACGCACACGCGGAATCTCGTCGAGCACGGCGTCCATTTTGTCGATCGCGCCCTGTTCTTTCAGTTGATTGGCCAGGTTGGAAATCATTCCGCCCGGCACCTGATTGATGAGCGAACGGGTGTCGGTGCCGGTGAACTCTGATTCGAATTGCCAGTATTTCCTGCGCACTTCCCTGAAATATGCGGAGATTTCTTCCAGCAGCGGCAGCGACAGGCCGGTGTCGTATTCGGTGCCTGCGAGTGCGGCGACCAGGCTTTGCGTCGTCGGGTGCGACGCGCCCTCGGCAAATGCGCCGATGCAGGTGTCGATGATGGTGGCACCGGCTTCAACGGCTTTGAGATGGGTCATGTGCGCCAGACCTGACGTGGCGTGGCTGTGGGTGTGCACCGGTAGATCGGTCGCTGCGCGGATCGCCTGCACCAGTTCGTAGGCGGTGTAAGGCGTGAGCAGCGCGGCCATGTCCTTGATCGCGATGGTGTCGCAGCCCATGTCGGCCATGCCTTTGGCAAGCGTAACGAAATGCGGAATATCGTGTACCGGGCTGGTGGTGTAGCTGATCGCGCCTTCGGCGTGCTTGCCTGCAGCCTTCACCGCCTCGATGGACACCCGTAGATTGCGCAGGTCGTTCATCGCGTCGAACACGCGAAACACATCGACGCCGTTGTCAGCCGATTTTTGTACGAAGGCGCGCACCACGTCGTCGGGATAATGCCGGTAGCCGAGTAGGTTCTGCCCGCGCAGCAGCATCTGGATGGGCGTGTTGGGCAGCGCGCGGCGCAATTGACGCAGACGCTCCCACGGATCCTCGCGCAGAAAGCGCACGCAGGCGTCAAATGTTGCGCCGCCCCAGGCTTCCAGCGACCAGAAGCCCACCTGGTCGAGCTTGCTGCAGATCGGCAACATGTCGGCAGTCTGCATCCGGGTGGCGATGAGTGACTGGTGGCCGTCGCGCAGGACGAGATCGGTGACAAATACTTTGGCCATGTTCAGAGTCCCTGATGTGCGGCAATGGCGGCAGCGATGGCGGCGGCCATCACTTCCGGCGGTTTCTTTTCGGTGTACTGGGTGAGTTCGGGATGCGACTCGACAAAGCTGGTATTGAAGCGGCCACTCTGGAATTCGGGATTCTTGAGGATTTCCTGGTAGTAGGGAATCGTCGTCTTCACGCCATACACCAGCATGTCAGCCAGTGCCCGGCGGCCGCGCGCGATGGTCGCCTCCCAGTTCAGGTTCCACACCGTGAGCTTGGCGCACATCGAGTCGAAGTAGGGCGGAATCACGTAATCGGTGTAGATCGCTGCGTCCACCCGCACGCCGGGGCCGCCCGGCGAGTAATAGCGTGTGATGCGGCCGAGGCTGGGCAGGAAATCATTTTTCGGGTCTTCGGCATTGATGCGGAATTCCATGGCATAGCCGCGATGCTTGATTTCGTCCTGGCTGTATTGCAGCGGCAGGCCGGAAGCGATGCGGATCTGCTCCTGCACGATATCGACACCGGTGATGGTCTCGGTGATGGGGTGTTCAACCTGTAAGCGCGTGTTCATTTCCATGAAGTAGAACTGGTTGTCCTGGTCGAGCAGGAACTCGACCGTGCCGGCGTTGACGTAGCCAACCGCTTTGGCGGCGCGTACCGCCAGCTTGCCGATGTATTGCCGCTGCGCTTCGGTGAGTTGGGGGCTGGGGGCGATTTCGATCAGTTTCTGGTTGCGCCGCTGAATCGAGCAATCGCGTTCGAACAGGTGGATGACATTGCCCTGGGTATCGCCCAGTATCTGCACTTCGATATGTTTGGGATGGACCACGCATTTTTCGACAAAAACCTCGGGCTTGCCAAACGCCTTGCTGGCTTCGGACACCACGCGGTCATAGTTTTTCAGCAGGTCCTGTTCGCTGTCACAACGGCGGATGCCCCGTCCGCCACCGCCGTTGGTGGCTTTGAGCATCACCGGATAGCCGATCTTGCCGGACAGCTTGCGCGCTTCCTCGACGTTTTCCAGGCTGTGATCCGCGCCGGGCACCACGGGGATGCCGGCGGCGACCATGGCGTTGCGTGCCTGGATTTTGTCGCCCATGCGGCGGATGACGTCGGGCGACGGGCCGATGAAGCGGATACCCCGGCGTGCACATATGGTCGCCAGATCGGGGTTTTCGGACAGGAAGCCATAACCCGGATGCAGCGCATCGCAGCCCGACGCGGCCGCCAGGTTGACCAGCGTATGGGCGTTGAGATAGCCCTGAATCGGGTCCTTGCCGATGTGATAGGCCACATCGGCCTTTTTGACATGCAGCGCGTGGCGATCAGCATCGGTATAGATCGCCACGGAGCGTATACCCAGTTCGGCGCAGGCGCGCACGATACGCACGGCGATTTCCCCACGGTTGGCAACGAGTATCTTTTTAATCATGGGTGGGGTCGATACCGGGTTGGTTGCGCAGGTTGGTTGTGCTGGCTTTGACAAAAATAACGAGAAATCATATTATTGCGGGCTAATGTTTATCCGGGTATGTCGCATTCTGCCGTTCCCGCCCAGCCTTTATCCGGAGGGGAGACCCAGGTCATGATGCCGGGTGTTGAGATTGAGCCCAGGCGCTTTTGCAGCGGCAACCAGTCTTGGGAAACCCGGTCAGACGTGTCCGCGTTTCCGAGGCTTGCCCCTGAATTTACGCAAGGCGAGCTGTTCTGTCGAGTCATGGGCGAGACGGACGCACACGGAGGGCTGTCGTTGCGTATCACGATAGCCGGGGGGTTGACGCTGACGTGTCAGCGCTGTCTGGGAGCCTTGCAGCATGATGTGCAGATCGCGTATCGCCTGCTGCTGGCACGCAGCGCGAGCGAGCTGGAACGGCTGGATGCAGATCCCGATTGCGATGCGATCCTGATCGAAGCAGCACTCGATCTGGTCGCACTGGTGGAAGATGAAGTGCTGCTGAGCCTGCCCCTGGCGGCCATGCATGCTGAAGGTGAATGTCCCTCCGGGGATGTGCAAATTTTTAAGGAGTAAAACATGGCAGTCCAGCAAAACAAAAAATCCCCGTCCAAGCGCGGTATGCACCGTTCGCACGACTTCCTGACCAATCCGTCGCTGGCCATCGAGCCGACCACGGGTGAGACCCATCTGCGCCATCACATCAGCCCGAACGGCTTTTATCGTGGCCGCAAGGTTGCCAAGGCCAAGGGCGAATAAATTCCTGTCTGTCCGGGTTGACGTTACTGCCCGGGCACGCGCCGATCAGCCCCTTATTCAGGCTGCATGAGAAATATCACAGTCGCCATCGACGTGATGGGTGGTGATCATGGCCCTCACGTTACCGTTCCGGCGGCGCTCCGTTGCCTTGCGCGCTATCCCGACCTGAATGTGATTCTGGTCGGGCCGCAGGACATTGTGGCCGCCGAACTCAAGGCGCGTCGCGCCAAATCCACCCCCCGTCTGATCGTGCGCCATGCCAGCCAGGTGGTGGCCATGGACGAAGCGCCAGCGCTGGCGCTGCGCGGTAAAAAAGATTCCTCCATGCGGGTGGCAATCGACCTGGTGAAATCCGGTGAAGCCGATGCCTGTGTGTCGGCGGGCAATACCGGCGCCCTGATGGCCACTGCGCGTTTTGTCCTGAAAACCCTGCCCGGTATCGACCGGCCCGCGATTGCGGCGGTGATGCCCACGGTCACCGGCCACGCGCTGGTGCTGGACATGGGGGCCAACGTCGATTGCACCGCCGAGCACCTGCTGCAATTCGGCATCATGGGCGCGATGCTGGTGTCTGCCGTGGAACACAAGCCGAATCCAAGTGTGGGCCTGCTCAATATCGGGGAAGAAGACATCAAGGGTAACGAAATGGTGAAACAGGCTGCCGAGTTGCTGCGCGACAGTCATCTCAATTTCTACGGCAATGTCGAAGGCAATGATATTTTCAAGGGCACAACCGATGTCGTGGTGTGCGACGGCTTTGTCGGTAACGTCACACTCAAAGCGTCGGAAGGCCTGGCGAAAATGATCGCCACCATCCTGCGTACCGAATTCAAGCGCAACTGGCGTACCCGCATTGCCGGACTGATTGCACTCCCGGTACTGAATGCGTTCAAGCGTCGGCTGGACCCGCGTCGTTTTAATGGCGCCACCTTGCTGGGACTGCGCGGCGTGGTGGTCAAAAGTCATGGCTCGGCGGACCGCTTTGCCTTCGAACATGCGATCAATACCGCCAGTGACGAAGTCCGCAACAACGTGCTGAAGCGCATTACCGACCAGATCCAGCTCCTGCAACGGGTGGCCGCTTGATCTCATCCCGTATTCTGGGCACCGGCAGCTATTTGCCTGCAGGCCTGCTCACCAATGCCGATCTGGAAAAGCGGGTGGATACCACTGACCAGTGGATCGTCGAGCGTACCGGCATCCGTGAGCGGCATATCGCCGCCGAGGGTGAGTTCACCAGCGACCTGGCAACCGAGGCCGCGCGTGCTGCACTCGATGCGGCCGGACTGCAGGCGGACGACATCGATCTGCTGCTGGTGGCGACCACCACACCCGATCTGGTGTTTCCCAGCACGGCGTGCATCGTTCAGTCCAAACTCGGCATTACCAATGGCAAACCTGCGTTTGATGTGCAGGCCGTGTGCAGCGGTTTCATTTATGCCCTGAGCGTGGCCGACCAGTTCGTCAAAACCGGCATGGCCAGGCACGTGCTGGTGATCGGCGCGGAAACCCTGTCGCGCATCACCGACTGGAGCGATCGCGGCAACTGCATTCTGTGGGGCGATGGTGCGGGAGCAGTGGTGGTGGGCGCATCCGATGCGCCCGGCATCATAGCCACCCACCTCCACGCCGATGGCCGTCACAAGGAACTGCTACGGACGACCACCGGGCCGTCAACCGATTCCAGCGTTCCCGCCCTGATGCGCATGGAAGGCAATGCGGTTTTCAAGATTGCGGTCAATACGCTGGATCGCATCGTCGATGAAACGCTCGAAGCCAATGGTTTGCAGAAATCCGACATCGACTGGCTGGTGCCGCACCAGGCCAATATCCGGATCATCACCGCCACCGCGAAAAAGCTCGGCATGAGCATGGATCACGTCGTCACCACCGTCGCCGGACACGGCAACACCTCGGCGGCGTCGGTGCCGCTGGCGTTTGATGTGGCGGTGCGCGATGGCCGTATCCAGCGGGGACAGATCGTGCTGATGGAAGCGTTCGGGGGCGGGTTCACCTGGGGCTCGGCGCTCCTTAAATACTGATTGCATGATGGATTCGAATCGGGACCGCATCGATTTCGCCTTGCCGTGCCTGAGCACGGTCTGCGGCGTGTCGCTGCGCTGCGTTTCGGGTGGATCAAGGAAAAAGGGTAGGCAGTGAAATTAGCTTTTGTTTTTCCCGGCCAGGGCTCCCAATCGGTCGGCATGATGGCGGGCTGGGGTTCGCACGCAGAAGTGCGCACCACGTTTCAGGAAGCCTCCGATGCACTGGGCCTCGATGTGTGGGCGATGGTTGCCGATGGCCCGGCGGAATGGCTGAACCAGACGGTCAATACCCAGCCGGCGATGCTGGCGGCGGATGTGGCGGTATGGCGTGTATGGCAGGCGGCAGGCGGTGCTGCCCCCGCGCTGCTGGCGGGCCATAGTCTGGGCGAATACGCGGCACTGGTGGCGGCCAATGCGCTGGGTTTTTCCGATGCCATCAAACTGGTGCGTTTCCGTGCCGAGGCGATGCAGGCGGCGGTGCCCGAAGGCGTGGGGGCCATGGCGGCGATACTGGGGCTGGATGACGACTCGGTGCGTGCCGTGTGTGCCGAGGCGGCGTCGGGTGACGTGGTTGAAGCGGTGAATCTGAACTCACCCGGCCAGGTCGTCATTGCGGGCAACCGGGCGGCAGTGGAGCGGGCGATGGTGTTGGCGAAGGCACGCGGGGCGAAGCGTGCACTACCCTTGCCGGTCTCGGTGCCGTCGCATTCGACCCTGATGGTGCCGGCGGCAGAAAAGCTGCTGGCGCATCTGCAAATGATCGCTATCGCACCGCCGACGATCCCGGTATTGCACAACACCGACGTGCATTCTCATCAGGACGCCGACGCGATTCGCGCTGCGCTGGCGAAACAGTTGCACACTCCGGTGCGCTGGGTTGAAACCGTGCGTGCGATCAAGGCTGCGGGGGCCGGGCGTTTGATCGAATGCGGCCCCGGCAAGGTGCTGGCGGGGCTGACCAAGCGCATCGACGACAGCTTGCCCGCACGGGCGCTGGTGGACGAAGCCAGTCTCGCTGCCGCACTCACTGAATAAGGAATGAATATGCTGCAAGGTCAAACAGTTCTGATAACCGGGGCCAGCCGGGGAATCGGCCAGGCGATAGCACTGGCGCTGGGCGCGGCAGGCGCGACGGTGATCGGCACCGCGACCAGTGACGTGGGCGCGCAGGCCATCAGTGATTACCTCGCCGCAGCCCGCATCCCGGGCGGCGGGATGAAGCTCGATGTGACCGATGCTGCGGAAGTCGATGCGGTCATTGCCGACATCAGCAAGACCCATGGCGAGATCGGCATACTGGTCAACAACGCCGGCATTACCCGTGACAATCTCCTGATGCGGATGAAAGATGCCGAATGGGACGACATCATGGCGACCAACCTCACGTCCGTGTTCCGGCTGTCGCGCGCGGTGCTGCGTCCGATGACGAAAGCGCGGGCCGGGCGCATCATTTCCATTGCCTCGGTGGTGGGGGCCATGGGCAATGCCGGGCAGACCAACTACAGTGCCGCCAAGGCGGGCATCATGGGCTTTACCAAATCCCTGGCACGCGAAGTCGGCAGCCGCAACATCACGGTCAATTGCGTCGCCCCCGGGTTTATCGACACCGACATGACCCGTGCGCTGCCGGAAGCGCAGCGCCAGGCCCTGATCAGTCATATTCCGCTGGGGCGGCTGGGCACGGTGGACGACATCGCACAGGCGGTGGTGTTTCTGGCGTCGCCTGCTGCAGCATATATCTCCGGCTCAACCTTGCATGTCAATGGCGGGATGTACATGGCATAAGTGCCGGAAGTTTTGCCGGTAAATTTTGGTAGAATTGCCCGGCTTCATTTTCAGCGGCTTCCTTTTCGGGGAAGCCCTATTTCAAGAGAGGATCAGTAATGGACAACGTAGCGCGTGTAACTAAAGTCGTCGCCGAGCAACTGGGCGTGAACGAGTCAGACATCAAGAACGAGTCTTCCTTTGTGGGCGATCTGGGTGCTGATTCGCTCGACACCGTGGAGCTGGTGATGGCGCTGGAAGAAGAGTTCGGCTGCGAGATTCCCGACGAAGACGCAGAAAAAATCACCACCGTTCAACAAGCCATTGATTACGTTAACAGCCATTCGAGCTGAACTGCCGCGCGGTTTTGTTCGCGGTAGCGAGTTATTCAGGATACAGTTTTGACCAAACGTCGCGTCGTCGTTACCGGGCTGGGCATCGTGTCTCCCGTCGGCAATACCATCCCCGAAGCCTGGGACAACCTGATCGCCGGGCGCAGTGGCATCACCCGCATCACCCGCTTTGACCCCACGCCTTTTGCCTCGCAGATTGCCGGAGAGGTCAAAGGCTTTCAGATCGAAGACTACCTCAGTGCCAAGGAAGCCCGGCGCATGGATGTCTTTATTCAGTACGGCATGGCGGCAGGCATCCAGGCGATCCGCGATTCCGGTATCGAAGTGACCGAAGCCAATGCCGAGCGCATCGGCATCAATATTGGTTCCGGCATCGGTGGCTTGCCGCTGATCGAGGAAACCCACACCCTGCTGACTGAAGTGGGGGCACGCAAAATTTCGCCCTTCTTCATCCCGGCATCGATCATCAACATGATCTCCGGCAATCTTTCCATTCATTTCGGAATGAAAGGTCCCAATCTTGCGGTCGTAACAGCCTGCACCACGGGCCTGCACGCCGTGGGTATTTCCACGCGGATGATTGAGCACGGCGATGCCGACGTGATGGTGGTGGGCGGCGCCGAAAGCGCGATTTCGCCGCTGGGCGTGGGCGGCTTCTCGGCGGCACGGGCCCTGTCCGGTCGCAACGACGACCCGGCTACTGCCAGCCGTCCCTGGGACAAGGACCGGGACGGATTCGTGCTGGGTGAAGGTGCCGGTGTGCTGGTGCTGGAAGAATACGAACACGCCCGGGCGCGCGGCGCGAAAATCTACGCAGAGGTCGCCGGGTTCGGCATGAGCGGCGATGCCTATCACATGACTGCGCCCAGTACCGACGGCCCGCGCCGGGCTATGCAGAATGCCTTGCGCGACGCCGGTCTCAATGCCGATCAGGTGCAGTACATCAATGCCCATGGCACGTCCACGCCGCTGGGTGACAAGAACGAAACTGAAGCCATCAAGCTGGCGCTGGGCGATGCGGCCTATAACACCGTGGTCAACTCGACCAAGTCGATGACCGGGCACCTGCTGGGTGGGGCAGGCGGGATCGAGTCGGTGTTTGCCGTGCTGGCACTGCATCACCAGATTTCGCCCCCCACCATCAACATCTTCTCGCAGGATCCGGAATGCGATCTGGATTACTGCGCTAACACCGCGCGTGACATGAAAATCGATGTTGCGCTCAAAAACAACTTCGGCTTTGGCGGGACTAACGGCTCGCTGGTTTTCAGGCGCGTCTGACCGCTGCCTGCCTGGCCTTGACTACGCTGGCAACCCGGGAATGGCCGCATACGCCTGACCTGACCCGGCTTCAGGCGTCGCATCCGCAGCGTTATCCCGGCCTGTTTCGCAGCAGTGGTGAAGCGGGCTGGGACATCCTGTTTGCGTTTCCCGAATCCATTACCTCCATCGATGCGGCAGGCGGACTCGACGCCTTGCGCGCGCATCCGGCGATGCAGCTGCGACCCGAACGTTCGGCCGTGGCGGAGGATGACCTGCCGTTCACCGGGGGCTGGCTGTGCATGCTGGCGTATGAACTGGGCGGGCTGTTCGAGCCGCGCGCAGGCTGCGCCGACGAGCCGGAAGGGTTTCCGCTTGCCTGGCTGGCGCGCATTCCGGCGGCGATCCTGATCGACCGCAGCCGTGGACGCTGCGTACTGATTGCCGAAGCCGGTCGTGCGGAATTGCTGGATGCGCTGCGGGACGATCTGATTCGCGACCTGCCTGCGTTGCCTGCTCTGCCCACCTTTGAGTCGCTGACCGAAGATGCATCGCCCGCTTTTCTCGCAGGTGTGGCGCGAATACAGGAGTACATCCGCGCCGGTGATGTGTTTCAGGTGAATCTGTCGCGTGGCTGGCGCGCGGATTATGCAGCGCCGGTTTCTGCGTCATCCTTGTTCACCCGGCTGATGCAGGCCAATCCCGCGCCATTTTCGGTTCTGCTGCAACTGGGCGACTGGGCCATCGTGAGCTCGTCGCCGGAACGGCTGATCCGACTGGGTCGGGATGGGGTATTTGAAACACGTCCCATCGCCGGAACGCACCCGCGCAGCGACCAGGCGGCTGAAGACGCCGCGTTGCGTACACGCTTGCAGGCGCACCCCAAGGAACGGGCCGAACATGTGATGCTGGTGGATCTGGAGCGCAATGATCTGGGACGGGTGTGCGAGCCCGGCAGCGTGGCAGTCACCGCGCTGATGGACATCACCAGCTACCGCCATGTGCATCACATCGAGTCCACTATACGCGGCAGACTGCGTCGCGAAATCCGCGTGTTCGATGCCTTGCGCGCAGTGTTTCCCGGCGGCACCATTACCGGCTGTCCCAAGGTGCGCACCATGCAGATCATCCGCGAACTCGAAATGACGCCACGCCGCAGCTACACCGGCAGTGTGGGCTATATCAACCTGGATGGCAGCTTCGATTTCAACATCCTGATCCGCAGTTTTCTGCTGCGTGGCCAGCGCGTCGAATTTCGCGCCGGGGCAGGTATCGTTGCCGATTCGGACGCGGCGCGCGAACTCGATGAAACCCGTGCCAAGGCGCGGGGATTGCTGCGGGCGCTGGACCCCGCATGATCCTGGTAGACGGCCAGCCCGGCGAAAACGTATCGGCCCGCGATCGCGGACTGGCGTATGGCGATGGCGTGTTTCGAACCCTGCGCGCCATGCGGGGGCAGCCGGTGTGGTGGCGTGACCAGGCAGCCAAACTTGCAGCCGACTGCGCCGCACTGGGGCTGGCCTGCCCGGATGCGAGCGTGCTGCACGATGAGGTGTGCCGCGTCGCCGCAGGCACGGATTGCGTCGTCAAGATCATCATCACGCGTGGACAGGGTAGCCGCGGCTATGCGCTGGGTGCAGTGCGGCCTGTGCGGATGGTGATGGCCGCTGCGCTGCCGGACTATGCCGGGGATCATGCGCCGCTCGAAGTCAGGGCGCGCTGGTGCGCCCTGCGATTGGGGCAGCAGCCGCGACTGGCCGGCATCAAGCATTTGAACCGGCTGGAAAACGTGCTGGCGCGTGCTGAATGGGATGACCCGGCGATACGCGAAGGGCTGCTGTGCGACCAGGCCGGCCATGTCATCAGTGGTGTCATGAGCAATCTGTTCTGGGTCAAGGCGGACGTATTGCATACCCCGGATCTGAGCGACTGTGGGGTGGCCGGCGTCGCGCGCATGCGGCTGCTGCGTGCAGCCGTACGCCACGGATGGACGACGCGTATCGAACGTCACCCCGCAGCCGCTATACTCGACGCCGATGAAGTGATGATCTGCAACAGCCTGATCGGCGTGCGCCGGATTGCCCGGATCGACGCGACTGATTTGCCGCAGGCCGGTTGGCGCATACGTCTTGAAAAAGCCCTGTATGAAGACCTGGATTAAACGACTGTTCCTGTTGCTGGTGCTGGCCGCCATGACCCTCGCAGGCGGCCTCGCCTGGTACGGCAACCAGCCGCTGCCGCTCGCGTCGGCGCGGGTTCCGGGCTCGGCGAAAACGGTCAATATCACACCCGGTATGCACCTGCGCAGCCTGGCCATGATGCTGCATCGCGAAGGGGTGATCGATCATCCGCTGGTTTTCCGTCTGCTGGGACGCGTGCTGGGCAAGGGGGGCGCGCTCAAGGTCGGGGTTTACACGCTGAATCCGCCGCTGACGCCACTGAAGCTGTTCGACATTTTCGAGCGCGGCGAGGTATCGCAGGCGCTGCTGCAATTGATCGAAGGTAAAAACCTGCGTGAAGTACGGGCCTTGCTGGCCAATCAACCGCTGCTGGTCAACGACAGCGCCAGGATGAGCGAGGCCGAACTGCTACAGGCCCTGGGCGCTGACGAAACCCATCTCGAAGGTCTGCTGTTCCCTGACACCTATTTCTATGCGCCGCATTCGTCTGATATCGGCGTGCTGCGTCGCGCCTACCAGCTGCAACGCGAAAAATTGCGGGCAGCCTGGGAAACACGGGCCCCCGGCCTGCCGTATCGCACGCCTTACGAAGCGCTGATCATGGCGTCGATTGTGGAAAAAGAAACCGGCGCAGCGTTCGAGCGTCCGCTCATCGCCGGGGTGTTCCTCAATCGTCTGCGCATCGGTATGCGCCTGCAGACCGACCCGACCGTTATCTATGGCCTGGGCGAACGGTTCGATGGCAATTTGCGGCGTGCCGATCTGCAGCGGGATACGCCCTATAACACCTATACCCGTGCCGGTTTGCCGCCCACGCCGATTGCCATGCCGAGCGAAGCGGCGATTCGTGCCGCGCTGAATCCGGCGTCAACCCACGCGCTGTATTTTGTCGCGCGCGGTGATGGCACCCATGTGTTTTCGCGTACGCTGGATGCCCACAACCGCGCAGTAGACCGCTATCAACGATGACCTGTCCCGCATGACGACGCCCGGTAAATTCATCACCCTTGAAGGCGTTGATGGCGCGGGCAAAAGCACGCATCTCGCGTTTGTGGCGGACTGGCTGCGCGGGCAGGGACGCGAAGTCATCGTCACCCGCGAACCGGGCGGCACCCCGCTGGGTGAAACCCTGCGCGAACTGCTGCTGCATCGCGACATGGATGCCGACAGCGAACTGCTGCTCATGTTTGCTGCGCGTCAGGCGCATCTGGCGGAACTGATCTGGCCTGCGCTGGCGCGTGGCGCGTGGGTCCTGTCCGACCGCTTTACCGATGCCAGTTATGCCTACCAGTGTGGCGGGCGTGGCATAGCCGCTGAACGCATTGTCACACTGGAAAACTGGGTGCAGCGCGGGTTTGTCCCCGATCTGACCCTGCTGTTCGACGTGCCTGCCGAGGTGGCTGAAGCGCGCCGCTCGGCGGCACGTGTCGCCGACCGGTTTGAACGCGAAGCCGATACGTTTTTCAATCGCGTGCGCAATGCCTATCTGGCACGCGCGTGCGCCGAGCCCGGGCGCATATGTGTGCTGGACGCGCGTCAGGATATTGCTGCCCTGCAGCGCGAGATTGCCCAGCTGCTGGAGCGTCTGCTGTGAGCGCGCCGTATCCCTGGCTGGAAAGCACCTGGACGCGCTTGCTCGCCAGTCGCGCCCGTCCGGCCCAGGCTTTGCTGCTGGCCGGGCCACAGGGCATCGGCAAGGCTGAGTTGGCCCAGCGGTGGGCGCAGACCCTGCTCTGCGAGTCGCCTGCTGCGGACGGCGCGGCGTGTGACATCTGCGCGGCGTGTCACTGGTTCGAAGCGGGTTCGCATCCGGATTTCCTGCGTGTGACGCTGCTGGAAAAAACCACCAAAGACAATGAAATCCGACTCGCCAGTGGACTGGAAGTCGATCAGGCACGCGAAGCGGTCGAGTTCGTCCAGCTTTCCACCTACCGGGCGGGAACCCGTGTCGTCCTGGTCGATCCGGCAGACAGCCTGAATCTGGCTGCGGCCAATGCCCTGTTAAAGGTGCTGGAGGAACCGCCGTTAAACACAGTGTTCATCCTGGTGTCCAACCAGCCCCGGCGGCTGCTGCCGACAATACGCAGCCGTTGCACCCGTGTCGATATCGGCTTGCCCGACGCGCACATCGCAACCCGCTGGCTGGAGGACAGGCAGCTGAAGGATGCCGGTGTGCTGCTCGCGCTGTCTGGCGGGGCACCGCTGCAAGCCTTGCGCTGGGCTGAAGGCAGTGAATCCGGGGCACGGCAGGGCGTGCTGGAATCGCTGGCATTGCCCGAGCGGCTGGACCCGATCACCGAGGGCGAACGCTGGAAGACACTCAGCCCCCAGGCCTGGCACGGGTTCACGTACAGATGGCTGTGCGATATGCTGGCAGCGAAACTACAGGGCAGGGTGCGGTTTAACCCGGATTTTGAAACGGCGTTGGTGCAGCTGGGCAAACAGGTCAACCTGACATCCCTGCTGGCGCTGGCAAGAACGCAGGCGGAGGAAGGCAGAACACTGACGCATCCGCTCAATCGCAGTTTGCAGTTACAGGCCTGGCTCAGTCGTTATCGCCGCCTGTTTGACTGAATACCGGCAAGGAAACAGACATGAATGCAGCAGTTGGCAATACCCCGACAGGCAACACGATCCCGATGGATGCCGGGCAGGTGCGTCCCGGCGTGCTGTCATTGTCGATCAAGGAAAAATCCGCGCTGTTTGCGGCGTTCATGCCTTTCCTCAAGGGGGGTGGCCTCTTCATCCCCACCAACAAAACCTACAAAATGGGCGAAGAAGTCTTCATGCTGCTGACACTGATGGACGATCCTGCCAAACTGCCGGTCTCCGGCAAAGTGGTCTGGGTGACGCCGTCAGGCAGCCATGGCAGCCGCACACAGGGGGTGGGCGTGCAGTTCGCCCAGAATGAAAGTGGCCGGGCAGCACAAAACAAGATTGAAGGTTTGCTCGGGGGTTCGTTAAAATCGACCCGCCCGACCCACACCATGTAATTGCCCGGCAGTTACCGGGTGGGTCGGCCATCCTCCAGTTGAACCCGGGCCGCCCACCGCATGTACATCGATTCCCACTGTCACATCAATTTCCCTGATTTTGCAGGCAAGCTGCCCGCCCTGTTCGAGCTGATGGCGGCGAACCAGGTCAGCCATGCGCTATGCATCAGCGTGGAACTGGAAAAATTTCCCGAAGTGCGTGCGCTGGCGGAAACCTATCCCAACCTCTATGCCTCGGTGGGGGTGCACCCCGATCATGAAGCCTGCACCGAGCCCAGCGTCGAGGAACTGCTTGCGCTGGCTGATCACCCCAAAGTGGTGGCCATCGGCGAAACCGGTCTGGATTATTTCCGGCTCACTGGCGATCTGGAATGGCAGCGCGAACGTTTTCGTACCCACATCCGGGCCGCGCGTGCCTGCCACAAGCCGCTGGTGATCCACACCCGGGCAGCGGCCGACGACACGCTGCGCATCATGCGGGAAGAGCAGGCGGGTGAGGCAGGCGGGGTGATGCACTGTTTTACCGAAAGTCTGGCGGTTGCCGAAGCGGCGATTGATCTGGGTTTTTATATTTCGTTTTCCGGCATCGTCACGTTCAAGAATGCGGGGGCGCTGCGCGAAGTCGCCGCAGCGATTCCGCTGGAACGCATGCTGATCGAAACGGATTCGCCGTATCTGGCCCCCGTGCCACATCGCGGCCAGACCAACCAGCCGGGGTTCGTGAAGCATGTTGCCGAGGAAATTGCCCGGCTGCGTGGCACCACGCCCGAAGCGATAGGTGAAATCACCAGCCAGAATTATTTTCGCCTGTTTACAGCGGCGCAGCCCGGCTGTTGCTGATCATCCTGTTCTGGCGCCGGTATTCATTGCGTTTCATGTCCAGATAGGCGTCCCGCTCAATTTCGTGCAGCTGACGCGGATATTGCTCGGTGGCGTTGAACCAGCCCAGCAGGCGTGTCTGCAACTGGCGGGCGGGTGGCGCTGACAATGCACCCAGATAAGCGTCGATGGCCAGGTAGTAGCGCATGGTGTTGCGCTCGGCCACACCGCGCATTCCATCTATGAAGTCAGGCTGGCCGTTGGACTGTTGCCCGATGCGGGTGAACCCCACCTTGTCGCGCCCCAGGGTCGCAAGATACGACTTCATTGCCAGCCGCCCGGCTGTGCCATAGCCATAGGTATAGGTCAGGTGCAGAAAAGTCTGCCCTGACCCGACCGGGATGGCCTGCAACTGGATCCGGTAGTCGCGGGTGCCGAGTGGACCCGAGGGCGCATCCAGCTTGATTGCAAGATAGCGGGGGGTGACCTCAGCCGCGCGGTAGTTGAATTCAATCAGATGGGCATCCGTGAGTGATTGGGGGGTTTTTTTCCCGATACGCACGGCAAGCCGGGTGTGGTCGGCCTGGCTGTCGGCACGACAGAATTTGGTGTTGAGATGCAGGATCATCACGTCACACCAGTGTTGCGGATTATTGAGCGCGCGACTGACCGTGGCAAACGGATAATCCACCCGCGCGTAAATATCGCCAGTCAGAGCCCGGTCAGTTTCCGACGATTCAAGTACCAGCGGTCGCTGAAACGCGGTGTGCTGGAGTTTGCCGGCAAGCGCGGCATAGCGGGCCTGGAGTGCGGCTGCCGAATCCGCGGGTGCAGACAGGGCTGGCTGGGCGCTGACGAGCGCGGCCAGCCACAGCACGGCCACAATCCACACTAGGATCATCTGGGCAGTAGCATGCCGCCGACAGGGTGAGGGATGACGGACGTCCGCAGACAGGGTGGGCAACAGATTCAATTTCAGGGTCTCACGGAACGGGGACGACCCGGGTAGTCCGCATTATCCCGAAACGCCCCTGTCCTCTGCCGTAAGCCGGCAGCCTGTCTGCATGTCAGACAGTAGCCTACGGGGACCGGGTTATCCGAAAAACGATTTGACCTTGTCGAGGAAGGATTGCGCGCGCGGGTTGTTGTTGCGGCCTGCGGCCAGGTCGTCAAATTCGCGCAGCAGTTCGCGCTGACGTTCCGACAGGTTGACGGGCGTTTCCAGCTGGATGTGACACATCAGGTCACCCGGCGCCTGGCTGCGCACACCTTTGATGCCCTTGCCCCGCAAGCGAAACACTTTTCCGGTTTGGGTTTCGGCTGGAATCTTGATTTTGGCATGGCCTTCCAGCGTGGGAATTTCGACTTCGCCGCCCAGTGCGGCGGTGGCAAAGCTGATCGGCATTTCGCAATGCAGGTCGTCCCCATCGCGTTTGAAGACGCTGTGTTCCTTCAAATGGATGACGACATACAAATCCCCGCTCGGGCCGCCATTGACGCCCGCCTCGCCTTCGCCCCCCAGGCGGATGCGATCACCGGTATCCACCCCGGCCGGAATCTTCACCGACAGGGTTTTGTGCTTTTTGATGCGGCCTTCGCCATGACAGGTGGTACAGGGGTCGGACACCATCTTGCCGCTGCCGCCGCAACGCGGGCAGGTTTGTTGCACTGAGAAAAAGCCCTGCTGGATGCGTACCTGACCATGACCGCCACAGGTGGTGCAGGTGGTGGGGGTGGTGCCGGGCTTGGCCCCGCTGCCGTGGCAGGTGTCGCATTCTTCCAGCGTGGGGACACGGATCTTGGTTTCGGTTCCGCGTGCGGCTTCTTCGAGGCTGATTTCCAGGTTGTAGCGCAGGTCGGCACCACGATAGACGCGGTCGCGACGGTTACCACCGCCGCCCCCGAAGATGTCGCCAAAAATATCCGAGAAGGCATCCCCAAATCCGCCACCACCACCGCCTCCCATGCCGGCTTGCTGATCGATTCCGGCATGGCCGAACTGATCATAGGTCGCGCGTTTATCGGAGTCCGACAGGATTTCGTAAGCGAGCTTGGCTTCCTTGAATTTCTCTTCCGCATCCTTGTTGTCAGGATTGCGGTCAGGATGGTGCTTCATCGCCAGCTTGCGGTAAGCCTTTTTGATTTCTTCGTCGGAAGCGTTCCTGGCAAGACCGAGGACTTCGTAATAGTCGCGTTTGGACATGGTAGGGGTCAGGATTCAGTGATCAGGATTCAGGGGAAAAGTGGGCACAGGTCAGCGGAAAAAGGGAAAGCCGCGCAATACGCGACTCCCCCTGACCCCTGAATCCCGACCTCTGACCCCAGGATTACTTGTCATTCACCTCTTCAAACTCGGCGTCCACCACGTTGTCGTCGGCTGCTTTCGCACCCGCGTCGCCGTCGGCCTGCGCGCCGCCGTTCTTCGCCTGCTCGTCCTTGTACATCTGTTCGGAGAGCTTGTGGCTGGCGGTCGCGAGCGCGGTGGTCTTGGCTTCGATCGTGTCCTTGTCGCCTTCGCGAACCGCCTCTTCGCACTCTTTCAACGCGGTCTCGATCGCGGCTTTTTCTTCCGCGCTGACCTTGTCGCCGTGCTCGGCCAGGGTTTTCTTGACCGAGTGGATCATGCCGTCGGCGCTGTTGCGCGCGGTCGCGAGTTCAACCGCTTTCTTGTCGTCGGCGGCGTTGGCTTCGGCGTCTTTCACCATGCGCTGGATTTCTTCTTCACTCAAACCCGAGCTGGCTTGAATGCGGATGGTGTTTTCCTTGCCGGTCGCCTTGTCCTTGGCTGAGACGTGCAGGATGCCGTTGGCGTCGATGTCGAAAGTGACTTCGATCTGCGGCATGCCGCGCGGCGCGGGCGGGATGTCGCCGAGGTTGAATTGCCCCAGGCTCTTGTTGCCCGACGCGACTTCGCGCTCGCCCTGCAATACGTGCACGGTGACAGCGCTCTGGTTGTCGTCTGCCGTCGAGAAGGTTTGCGACGCCTTGGTCGGGATCGTCGTGTTCTTCGGGATGAGCTTGGTCATCACGCCGCCGAGCGTCTCGATGCCGAGACTCAAAGGCGTCACGTCCAACAGCAGCACGTCGGTCACGTCGCCCTTCAGCACGCCGCCCTGAATCGCTGCGCCGACCGCGACGGCTTCGTCGGGGTTGACGTCACGGCGCGGGTCTTTGCCGAAGAATTCCTTCACCGCGTCCATCACCTTGGGCATGCGCGTCTGGCCGCCGACGAGGATCACGTCGTCGATCTGCGAAGTGGTCAAATTGGCGTCTTTCAACGCCATCTTGCACGGCGCGATGGTGCGCGCGATCAGCTCTTCGACCAGCGACTCGAACTTGGCGCGGGTGATTTTGACCGCCAGATGCTTCGGCCCGGACGCGTCCGCCGTGATGTACGGCAGGTTGACTTCGGTCTGCTGCGCGGACGACAGCTCGATCTTGGCTTTTTCGGCGGCTTCCTTCAGGCGCTGGAGGGCCAGCACGTCTTTCTTCAGATCGACGCCTTGCTCCTTCTTGAATTCTTCCGCGATGTAGTCGATCAGGCGCTGGTCAAAGTCTTCGCCACCGAGGAAGGTGTCGCCGTTGGTCGAGAGCACTTCGAACTGGTGCTCGCCGTCGAGGTCGGCAATTTCGATGATCGAAATATCGAACGTGCCGCCGCCCAAGTCGTACACCGCGATCTTGCGGTCGCCTTCTTTCTTGTCCATGCCGAACGCCAACGCCGCCGCCGTCGGCTCGTTGATGATGCGTTTCACATCGAGACCGGCGATGCGCCCGGCGTCCTTGGTCGCCTGACGCTGGCTGTCGTTGAAGTAGGCCGGCACGGTGATGACCGCTTCGGTGACTTCTTCGCCGAGGTAATCCTCAGCGGTTTTCTTCATCTTGCGCAGCGTCTCGGCCGACACCTGTTGCGCGGCCATTTTCTTGTCGCGCACTTCGACCCAGGCGTCGCCGTTGTCGGCTTTGACGATCTTGTACGGCATCAGGCCGATGTCCTTCTGCACTTCTTTTTCTTCGAAGCGACGGCCGATCAAGCGCTTGACCGCGTACAGCGTGTTCTTGGGGTTTGTGACCGCCTGGCGCTTGGCCGGCGCGCCGACCAGGATTTCACCGTCTTCGGTGTAGGCGACGATGGACGGCGTCGTACGCGCGCCCTCCGCGTTTTCGATGACCTTGGGAACCCCGTTTTCCATCACTGCCACGCAGGAGTTGGTGGTGCCGAGGTCGATGCCGATGATGCGTCCCATGATGTTTTCCTTCTACAAGAGGTTGAATTAAATCGTATATGGGGGAGGGGAGCCGGATTTCAAGCCGAACCGCCTTCCGCCGGACTATCAGGCGTCTTGCGCCTTGGCGACCATCACCAGTGCCGGGCGCAGGGTGCGTTCATGCAGGCGATAGCCTTTTTGCAGCACGGTCACCACGGTATTCGCGGGCTGGTCGGACTCGACCATACTGATGGCCTGATGCAGGTGCGGGTCGAATTTTTCACCCAGCGGTGCAATGTCGAGCAGCTTGTGTTTTTCAAACGCCGAAGCCAGTTGTTTCAGAGTCAGCTCAACGCCGTTTTTCAGCGTGTCGATACTCGGTTCGGCATCTGCGAGTGCGGCTTCCAGGCTGTCTTTCACCGCCAGCAGCTCGCTGGCAAAGCTTTCGATGGCGTACTTGCGCGCCTTGTCGGCATCTTCGGCGGCACGGCGGCGCAGATTTTCGGTTTCGGCCTTGGCGCGCAGCCAGGCGTCGTGGTGTTCGGCCGCCTGAAGCTCGGCGGCTTTGAGCGACTGCTCGAGGCTGGGCATGATTTCAACTTCGTGGGCGGGCTCGACCGGTTGGCTTTCATCCGGATTGGGGGCGATTTGCTGTTCGTCCTGCATGGGGGCTCCTCATTTTCACTCGCGTGGACATGGGGGCAGGATGCAGGCTTTCAAGCCCTGGGCGCAGATTTTTCGCGTGAACGGCTGACTGGGCCGGATGCGCCGTGGTTTGCCGCGTCAGGGGGCTTCCGGTATGATGCGCCGCTCCCGGAGAGGTGGATGAGTGGTTTAAGTCGCACGCCTGGAAAGCGTGTTTAGGTTAATTCCTAACGCGGGTTCGAATCCCGCCTTCTCCGCCATATCTAGTTTGATCCCATAGCACTATCTGACCGCCAGCTGGCTGGCACGCGCCAGCAGCAGGGCGCGTTCGCGCGCGTTGCGGGTCAGGGTGGCGGCACGCTCGAATTCAGTGCGCGCTTCATCCCGGCGGTCAAGCTTGGCCAGCAGGTCGCCCCGCACGCTGGGCAGCAGGTGATAGTGTTCCAGTACGGGTTCGTTCAACAGGGTATCGACCAGTTCCAGCCCGGCGGCCGGGCCGAAAGCCATGCTGACTGCCACGGCACGATTAAGTGTCACCACCGGCGACGGCGCGGTTTGCGCGAGGGTCTGGTACAGCGCGGCAATACGCGGCCAGTCGGTTTCGGCCGCGGTCGCGGCACGGGCATGGCAGGCGGCGATGGCGGCTTGCAGCGTGGTGGGGCCCGGCGCGCCGGGCAGGCTCTGCGCACGCGCCAGAGCAGCCAGCCCGCGACGAATCAATAAAGGGTCCCAGCGGCTGCGATCCTGATCCAGCAACAGGATGGGATCGCCCGTGGCATCGACCCGCGCGGCGAGGCGTGATGCCTGGATTTCCATCAGCGCGGCCAGACCGTGGACTTCGGCCTCCTGCGGCATCAGTTCGGCCAGCACCCGGCCCAGCCGCAGGGCTTCTTCGCACAGCGCCGGACGCATCCAGTCTTCGCCTGCGGTGGCGGCATAGCCTTCGTTGAAAATCAGGTAGATCACCTCCAGCACCGATACGAGGCGGGCGGCCAGTTCGGCGCCGCGCGGGACTTCGTACGGCACGCGGGCTTCCGCCAGGGTGCGTTTGGCGCGCACGATACGCTGGGCGATGGTGGGCTCGGGTTTGAGATAGGCGCGGGCGATTTCGTCGGTCGTCAGACCACCAACCACCTTCAGGGTCAAGGCAGCGCGTGCGTCGGGAGACAACACAGGATGGCAGGCGGTAAACACCAGCCGCAGCAGATCGTCGCCGATATCGTCATCCAGCGCGTCGTCCACCATGGCGCTGAAATCCTGCGCGCGAAGCGCATGCTGGGTGTCGAGCTCGGTGGCGAGTTCAACATGCTTGGGTGCGGCCTGTGCCTGGTGACGCACGTGATCGAGCGCACGATGCCTGGCCGTGGTCATCAGCCAGGCACCCGGCTTGTCGGGAATGCCGTCCTGCGGCCAGTGTTCCAGCGCGGCCAGCAGGGCATCCTGGGCAAATTCTTCAGCCCGCCCGAGATCGCGGGTGATGCGCGCCACATGCGCCACCACCCGGGCCGATTCGATATGCCAGAGCGCTGCGACGGTTTTGGCGACAGAGTGATCGGGTTCGGGCATGGACTCTGCCTGCGGACAGGGTTGGACGGACGGCTATTTCATCACGAAACGCGCCGTGAGCGATTTGCTGTCGCGTTTCAACATGGCGAGGACTCGCGCGTCGCGCGAAACACCATATGAATTGGGTGCTTCGGGCACGCTACGGATTGCTTGCCTCAGCCTTTATCCGTGGAGCAGCAGCTGCCTTGCAGCTGGATAGGCGGACACGCCACATCGCCGTAACTGCAGAACACGCAGCAATCACCGGGTTGGGGGCGCAGCAGCGCTTTGCACGCCGGACATTCGTGGAAAAACAGACAGTGATCGGTTGGCATGGTGAGGGTTTCGGCGTGGCCGCAGCGCGGACACACCAGGGTCGACTCGGCGATGAAATTCATGACATGTTCCTCAAAAGCTCCCGATTGATGGGCAGCCGGGTTTTCCTCAGCGCGATAACACGACAGCCTGCGGAGTCAGTCCCCGGACATTTGCTGTCCGACTCAAGCATGCACAGCTGTGTTCCCATGTGGGGCCGCGCTGTGTTGCGAAGAGTGCGCAGGATGCGAAACCCGAGCCTATGGGCACAGGATTGGCTCAGGGCCGGTACAGCGCCTCGAAATACCCGCTCGCCTTGACCGTCACCGTCACCGGGGTCGCGCCCTTGTTGTGCCAGTACCAGCCGTGCGCGCCTTTGAACGGCGCGACGAGGCTGCCGTGCGCTGCCGTCTGGTCACGGTCTTTCCAGTAGCTGGTGAAGGCGTCGGTGCCGTCCATGTGGTCGCCGTGCATGTCGAAGCTGACCGGGCCGCTGCTGGTCCAGCTGAACACCAGCGATTCGCCTTCGAGCATTTTGGCTTTGATCTCCGCGCCTTCGCTGGGTGCCAGCGTCAGCGTCATTTCGCCATTGCGATACGGCACGTCGAAGGCGATGACCGGCTCAGCAGCAGCATTTGCGCCCGCTTTGGGCAGCAGCACATCGGTTTCAGCGGGCATGTTGGCGGCGTGCAGCGCGGTCAGGCCGAGCGCGCCGCCGATGCCGGTCGGGTCGATGCCATATTCGGCGGGCAGGACGGCGCTGACGAGTACAGCGGCGGCGATGACTGCTGCTGCTGCGGTGGCCTTGAGTAGTTGCGGGGTGGTGGCGTGGAGCGTATGCGTGGTCATGGTCGATCCTTCAAATCCGGTCATCAAGTCTGGAAATAGCCGGTGAGCTGGTAGCCCGTGAGGACGAAACCGGCGCTCATCAACAGCACGTTGGCGGCGAAGGCCTGGCGGGTGAAGGCCTGCGTACGACGCCAGAAACTCATCGCGATCAGGATCGCGGCGAGTGCGAGCAACTGGCCGATTTCGACGCCTACGTTGAACGCCAGCATATTGGGAATCAGGCCGTCGGGCGAGAGTGAAAAATCCTGCAATTTGGTCGCGAGGCCAAAGCCGTGGAAGAAGCCGAAGATCAGCACCGCCGCGCGCGTGTCGGGCTGCACGCCGAATACGCGCTGGAAACCGCCGAGGTTGTCGAACGCCTTGTAGACGACTGACAGGCCGATGATCGCGTCGATCAGATACGGGTTCACGTGGGTGCCGGAGAGCACGCCGAACAGCAGGGTGGTGCTGTGGCCGACCGCGAACAGCGTGACGTAAAGCCCGATGTCCTTCATCCGGTAGAGAAAGAAAATCACCCCGAACAGGAACAGCAGATGGTCGTAGCCGGTGACCATGTGTTTGGCGCCGAGATAGAGATACGGCAGCAGCTGCATCCCGCTCGCCGCTTGCAGAAAGCTCTTGTCGCCCTCGGCTACGCCGTGCGCGGCTGCCGCCCCGGCCCACAGCACGGCGGGCAGGGTCAGCAGCAGGGCACGGGCGAAGTTGATCGCCCGCTCGTTCATGGCTGTTTGGCGTCACTTGCAGGCGTGGTTTCAGCGGGCGTTTCCGCTGCCGCCTTGGCTTTATTGACGGCGGCTTTATTGACGGCGGCGGGCGGCGTGACTTTCGGTTCCGGTTTGGCCGCGCTCGCGGCGCGCTTGGGCGGCTTGCTCACGCTGTCGTCGTGCGCGTGATCGCTGTGGGCAAAGGCCGGTGCGATGAAGAGAGTCAGCAGCAGGGGAAGAGTTTTTTTCATGGGGTTTCCTTTGAAGTGGGTTGAGGGCACTGCATTCAGGGCACGCTGGGTGCATGCCCCTGAATTCCTGGTTCGCCGCGCAGGCGGCGGTACGGTGAGTTTCACTTGCGGCATCACGCGCGGGCATCCCTCGCCCCGTCGTGGCTATGCGCCTGCACTGGCGTGCGCGTCCACCACACCGCCAGTGTCAGCAGCAGGCACAGCGCGCCCGCGACAGTGAAGCTCAGCGGTACACCCAATTGGCTCGCGCCGACACCCATCGCCGGATAGGTGACGAGCCAGAACGCGTGGGTGAGCGCGAAATATGCGGCGGTGGCGCGGCCGCGGTTGGCCTCGGTGGTGTGTTCGGCGAGCAGTGTGGCCGAGGGAATCGCGATCAGCGCCTGCCCCGCGCCGTTCAGCAGCCACAGTGCCGCGAACAGCCACAGCGGCGGTTGTAGGATACCCGGCAGCAAGGCCGCGCCGAGCACGCAGCCGCCGACGATTAACGCGCGCTCGGTCCAGCGGTGGCGCAGGCCGTGCAGCTGGGTGACCGTCGCCGCGCCGGATTCATAGCGTCCGGTCGCGCGCCCGAGCAGCAGCGCGGCGACGGTCGAGCCGACACCGGCCGCGGCCATGGCGAACACGAACGCGGACTCGCCGAGATGCAGTACGTCGCGCACGTAGACCACGGTCGCGACAATCGCCGCCGCGCCGGCGGTCGCTTCGACGAAGCTCAGGATCAGCGCGCGCCGCAACGCCGCTTCGCGCAGCAGCACGCGCGCGCCGGCGCCGAGTTCGCGCACGAAGGCGGCGAGCGACCGCGCTGGCGACGGCACGGGCGACACCTTGGCCACGGGGCGTAAATGGCTCGCCAGCACCAGCGCGGCAGACAGCAAATAACTCGCTGCGTCGAACCAGAACAACCACGCGAGCCCCAGCCACGCGAACAGCAACCCGGCGAGCAGCGGTGCGGCCATCGCCTCCAGATCGACCGCCACCCTGGATAGGGACAGCGCCTGCACGTAGTGCGCGCGCCCGGCGACCTGCGGCATCGTCGCGTCGAAGGTCGGCGTGAAAAACGCCGTCGCCGCGTTGATCAGAAAAATCATCGCATAGACCTGCCACACCCTGTCGATCAGCGGAAACAAGGCCAACAGGGCGAAGCGCAGCAGGTCCGCCGCGATCAGCAGGTGCTTGCGGTTGACCCGGTCCGCCAGCACCCCGGCGAACTGCGCAAACAGCAGGAACGCGAGGATGCGCAGCATCAGCGCGATGCCGATCACGGTCGCCGCCGAGTCGCCGCCGACCAGCTGGTGCGCGAATAGCGCGAGCCCGACCGTCGTCACCCCGCTGCCGACGAGCGAGATGACCTGCGCCGAGAACAGCAGGCGGAAATCGCGGTTGCGGGCGAGCGGGTGGGCGAAGAAAGCGGCGAACATGCTGGCGTCAGAGCGGTTTCGCTTCGCCGTGCGGCGAGCGGGCTTCGGCCGCGCTCACCGCGTCCTCGTCGCGCCGGTGCGCCAGCCGATACAGGATCGGCAGCACTAATAAAGTCAGCGCGGTCGACGACAGAATCCCGCCGATGACGACGGTGGCGAGCGGGCGCTGGACTTCGGCACCGGTGCCAACGGCAATGGCCATCGGCACGAAACCGAGCGAGGCGACCAGCGCGGTCATCAGCACCGGGCGCAGGCGCGTCAGCGCGCCTTCACGAATCGCGGTGTCGAGATCGCGCCCCGCCTCGCGCAGACCGTTGATGAACGACACCATCACCAGCCCGTTCAGCACCGCGACGCCGGACAGCGCGATGAAGCCGACGGCGGCCGAAATCGACAGTGGAATGTCGCGCAGCCACAGCGCGAGTATGCCGCCGGTGAGCGCGAACGGGATGCCGGTGAACACCAGCAGGCCGTCTTTCACGTTGCCGAACATCGCGAACAGCAGCATGAAGACGAGCAGCAGGGCGACCGGTATGACGATCTGCAGACGCTGGGTGGCCGACTGCAATTGCTCGAAGGTGCCGCCCCAACTCGTCCAGTAACCCGCCGGGATTTCGACGTTTTCGCGGATTGCCTGCTGCGCTTCTGCGACAAACGAGCCGATGTCGCGCCCGCGCACGTTGGCGGTGACGACGACGCTGCGCTTGCCGTTTTCGCGGCTGATCTGGTTGGGGCCGGGCGCGGTGACCAGGTTCGCCACGTCGCCGAGCTGCAGATAGCCGTCGCGCCCGGGCAACTGGATCGGCAGTTTCTGCAAGGCCTCAAGATCGCTGCGCAGACGCTCGGGCAGACGCACGACGATGTCGAAACGGCGGTCGCCTTCGAACACCACACCCGCGTTGCGCCCACCGACGGCGATGCTGATCGCGTCCTGAATGTCGCCGACGTTGACGCCGAGGCGCGCGGCTTTTTCACGGTCGATCTGGATCGTCATCATCGGCAGGCCGGTCGTCTGTTCGACTTTCACGTCGGCCGCGCCGGGGATCGCTTCGAGCACGCCGGAAATTTCATCGGCAGTGGCGTTCATCGTCTCCGTGTCGTCGCCGAAAACCTTGACCGCGACATCGCTGCGCACGCCCGAAAGCAGTTCGTTGAAGCGCATCTGGATCGGCTGGATGAACTCGTAGTTGTTGCCGGGAACCTCGCCGACCGCCGCCCGCAATTCGGCGACGAGCTCAGTCTTGGTTTTGCCCGGGTCGGGCCATTCGGCGCGCGGTTTCAGCATCACGTAGTTATCGGCGACGCTCGGTGGCATCGGATCGGTGGCAATTTCCGCCGTGCCCATTTTGGCGAATACGCGCTCGACCTCCGGGAAACTTTTGATCGTGCGTTCGAGTCCGGTCTGCATCGCGATGGCCTGCGTGAGGCTGGTGCCGGGGATGCGCAAGGCGTGCAGCGCAATGTCGCCTTCGTCCAGACTCGGCACGAATTCGCTGCCCATGCGCGTCGCGAGCAGGCCGGAGAGCAACACCGCCACGGTGGCGAAGGTCAGCACCAGTGCCTTGTTGCCCATGCCCCAGGTCAGCATCGGCGCGTAGCCGCGCGACGTCCACTGCATCACGCGGTTCTCCTTTTCACTGACCTTGTTGCCGATCAGCAGCGCGACCGCAGCGGGGATGAAGGTCACCGACAGAATCATCGCGCCCAGTAACGCGATGACGACGGTGAACGCCATCGGATGGAACATTTTTCCCTCGACGCCGGACAGCGCAAAAATCGGCAGGTAGACGACCATGATGATGAGCTGGCCGAACAGCAGCGGTCGGCGCGCCTCGCGTGCGGCGGCGTAGACTTCGTGGAAGCGCTCAGAACGGGTCAGCGCGCGTTGATGTTCCGCCTGCGCATGGGCGAGCCGGCGCACGCAGTTCTCGACGATGACGACCGCGCCGTCGATGATGATGCCGAAATCGAGCGCGCCCAGACTCATCAAATTCGCGCTGACCTGATTGCCGACCATGCCGGTGAAGGTGAACAGCATGGAGAGCGGAATCACCAGCGCGGTAAGGATCGCCGCGCGGATATTGCCGAGGAACAGAAACAGAATCACGATCACCAGCAGCGCGCCTTCGACGAGGTTTTTCTTGACGGTATCGATCGCGCGGTCGACTAGGATCGTGCGGTCGTACACGGTCTGCGCGACGACGCCGGCGGGCAGGCTGCGGTTGACCTCTTCCAGCCGCGCGGCGACCGCGCGCGACACCGCGCGGCTGTTTTCGTCGATCAGCATGAACACCGTGGCGAGCACGACCTCGCGGCCGTTTTCGGTTGCAGCGCCGGTGCGCAATTCCTGCCCCATGCCGACTTCGGCGACGTCGCGGATGCGTACCGGTACGCCGTCGCGGCTGGCGACGACGATGTTGGCGATATCCGCCAACCCGGCCACCTGACCGGGCGCGCGGATCAGATACTGCTCGCCGCGCTTTTCGATGTAGCCCGCGCCGACGTTGGCGTTGTTGCGGAGGATGCTGTCGACCAGATCGGCCAAACCCAGCCCGTGTGCGACCAGCTGGTCGGGCAGCGGCGCGACCTGAAAGGATTTAACGTGGCCGCCGATGCTGTTGATTTCGGCCACCCCCGGCACGTTGCGCAATTGCGGCTTGATGATCCAATCCTGGATTTCGCGCAGGTCGGTCGGCGTGTACGGCGTGCCGTCAGATTTTTTTGCGCCCGGCAGGGCTTCGACTGTCCACATGAAGATCTCGCCCAGCCCGGTCGACACCGGCCCCATTTCGGGAACGATGCCGGTCGGCAGTGCGCTTGCGGCCTGCGCGATACGCTCGTTCACCAGCTGGCGCGCGAAGTAGATGTCGGTGCCCTCGCGGAAAATCACCGTCACCTGCGACAGGCCGTAACGCGAGATCGAGCGTGTGTGTTCCAGCCCTGGCAGACCGGCCATCGCGGTCTCGATGGGGAAGGTGATGCGCTGCTCGGCTTCGAGCGGCGAGTAGCCGGGGGCGGCGGTGTTGACCTGCACCTGCACATTGGTGATGTCGGGCACGGCGTCGATGGGCAACTGCTGATAGCTGTAGACGCCGAGCGCGGCCATGCCGAACACGGCGAACAGCACGAACCAGCGCTGGCCGATGGCGAACTGGATGAGTTTGTCGAACAGGGTTTGATCAGGCTTGGGTTGATTAGACATGGGTTGATTGGACATGGCGCGCCCCTTAATGGTCATGGCTCGCGCCGGATTTACCGATGTCGGCCTTGATCAGGAAGCTGTTTTTTCCTGCGTATTGTTCGCCCGCCGACAAACCGCTGACGACCTCGATCCACGTGCCGTCGCTGCGCCCCAACTCGACCGGGCGCGCTTCGAATGCGTCGCCGTAGCGACCCAGCACCACCGTCCAGTCGCGCACGGTCTGGATCGCCTCGACCGACACCGCGACCGGCACGTCGACTTCGCCCGCGACCACGCGGATCGTCACCGGCAGGCCGGGACGCCAGACGCCCTGCGGGTTCGGCAGCACGACGCGCGCGGTTGCGGTGCGCGTCGTCTCGCCGACCAGCGCGCTGACATACGACACCACGCCGCTGGCTTCGGACGCGAACGCGTTCGCCTTGACCGTGGCTTTCTGCCCGACTTTGACCGTGTTCAGGTCTTTGGCATGGATCGTCATGTCGGCCCACACCGTCGAGAGATCCGCGACGGTGAAAATCGACGCGTCTTCCCTGACGGTCTCGCCCAGCGCGATGTTTTTCGCGACCACCACGCCCGTCATCGGCGCGCGGATTTCGTAGCGCGTGAGCGAACCGCCGCGCACTTCTCCGCCAATGGACGCCAATTTCTGGCGCGCCGCCTGCGCCGCGATATCGGCCTCGGCGAGCGCGGCTTGCGCGTGCAGGTAATCCTGCTCGGCGGAGATTTTGTCTTCCCAGAGTTTTTTCTCGCGCGCGTAGGTCGAGCGCGCCAGCGCCTGGCGTTTTTGTGCGGCGAGCGATTCGCTGCGCCAGTCTGCAAGCCCGGCGCTGAAAATCACCGCGAGCACCTGGCCTTTTTTGACCGTGTCGCCGGCGTTGGCGGACACCGATTCGACGACGCCCGCGAGACGCGGCACGACGTGCACCTGCCGGTCTTCGTTGAAACGAATCTCGCCGATCAGATTGAGCGCGCTCTGGATGCGCGCCGGGCCTGCGGTCAGGATTTCGACGCCGCTTTGCTTCGCCTGCGCATCGCTCATCGTGACCCGCGCCTCTTCCTGCGCGTAGCCGAAGCGGTAGGTCTTGCCGCCATGTTGCGCGGCTACCGCTACGTCGAAGGAATGCGGCTCGATGACGATGGCGTCACCCTTCAGATAATCCGCTTCCGGGGCAAAGCGGATCAGCTGCGGCGCGCGACCCAGCCGGCCAAGGGTGATCGTGACCTGGCTTGCAGACGGCGCGAGCGGCTTGCCGTCGCGGTAGGTGTAAATGCGGAATTCGGGCTCGACGTTGGTCTCGAAAATCGTGACTTCGACAGCGTAGCCGTTTTCGGTAAACAGTTTGCCGCCGTGCGGGCCTTTGGGCGGCGCGGCGGCTTGCCCGGGTTCGGGCGCGCCTGCGGTTTCACCAGCATGTGTGCCGTGCGCATCGCCGTCCATCGTGGATTTTTCCGTGCCGAGGATCAATGCGGCGAGCAACACGCCGCCCCCGATCACGACGGCTATCGCCAGGAGCTGTTTTTTGTTCAGAGTGGGTTTCATGGCGCGTTCCTACGGGTGGGTGGCGCCGGGAGCGGCCACATCGGTGCGGGTTTCAGCGGACGGGCTTGACTGCTGGCTTGCGCTCAGCGGCGTTGCGGGCAGACCGGGTGCGGCAGCCTGCGGCGCGTGGGGTGTTATCCCAGCGGCGGGCGTTTTCACTGCGACGGGCTCGGGCGTCGCGTCGTCGATCAGGCGTTCGATGTCGGTCGCGGCGCGATGCACGTCGGCCAGCGCACGCAGGTGTTGGGCGCGTGCGGCGAACAGCGTGCGTTGCGCGTCGAGCACGTCGAGAAAGCTGAACTTGCCCGCCTCGAAACCTTGTGTTGCGGCGTCGTAGGCGCTCTGCGCGCCGGGCAGGATGTCGCGTTGCAGCGCTTCGAGCGCACCGTGCGCGGCGTTCATCTGCGCGTGGGCAAACATCAGTTTACCCGCCAGCCTCACCTCGGTCGCGCGCAGTTCGTCGCGCGCCTTGTCGCTGCGGTGTTCGGCTTCGAGCACGTTGCCCCGGTTGCGGTCGAACACGGGTAGCGGCACCGAGACGCCCAAAATCGCCTGGTTGAGCCCCAGCTCTTCGTTGCGCCGTGCGCCGAGGCTGAGCGTCACGTCAGGGAGGCGGCGGCTGGTTTCGATGCGTGTCAGTGCGAGCCGCTGTTCGACTTCGATGCGCGCGCGCCGCAGGGCGGGCGAATCGTGCAGACGACTCTGCAACTCGGACATTTCGGACTGCGGCGGCAGCGTCTGCAGATCGCCCTCGACGCGTGCGAAACGCGGCGCGTGACTGCCCCAGGTCGCCGCGAGCGCAAGGCGCGCGCGGGCGAGCTCGCTGTCGGCCTGCGCCAGATCGATCCCTGCGCTGGCTTCGGCGATCCGCGCGCGGGTGGCTTCGACCGGCGAGACCTTGCCGGCCGTCACTCTTCGGGACGCGGCGTGCGTCGCGCGCTGCGCGAGCTCGACCGTGGCCAGTGCCAGACGCTGTTTTTCCTGCGCGACCAGCACCTCATAAAACGCGGCTTTCACCGTCGCGCGTAAGTCCAGACGCTGCGCGTCGAGCTCGGCGGTAGCTCCGTCGCGGCCCTGTTCCGCAGCGCCGATCCGCGCTGCGCGTTTGCCACCGAGTTCGAGCGGCTGATCGATTTGCAGCGTGGTCTGGCGGGTCGCGTTGCGCGTGTCTTCCATCAGCACTGACAGCTCGGGATTGCGCCACACGCCCGCTTGCCGGATCGCCGCCTCGCGCGCATCGATCTCGCGTGCAGCGGCGGCCAGCGTCGGGTTGGCGGCGAGCGCCAGCGCGTGGGCAGACGCCAGCGTGAGCTCGCCCTGCGGCTCGGTGACGCCGGTGTGCGTGACGGAATCGCGTGCAGCGGCGGCGTCAACGGGAGCCGCGTGCAGGGGCAAGGCGGAAAAGGGGCTGAAAAACGCTACCGCCAGGCCCAGCGGCAAAAGGTGACATCGCATCGAATTCTCCGGGTCAACAGATTGAATCCGGCGAAACACGGCACGCCCGCTGGCGCACGCGATCTGACGCGTGCACCCACTCGATCCATGAAAAATCATGCAGGCCGCAGAGACCTGCTCAGTGCAATGAACAGGGGTGACGCGCGCGTCACACAGCCTGCATTCACGCCTGGCTCAGGATTTTTCGGAGAGGAGGGGGCGAAACTGTCCCGCCGGGTCAGGCGGGCATACGCCAGTTGGGGCGTTCGGGGCGTGTGGGTGGCGCGGTGTCCAGCCGTGTCCGCGAGGGCATCGCAATGCCGCGCGTAACAGCAAATGAAGACGGGGTGAACGACTCGCACGCGACAGCGACAAAGTGCGCGTGAACGTCATGGCTACAGTCGTCACAATCACCGCAGGTGCAATCCGATGCGTGCGCGGCATGATCGCCTCCGGATGGCACCGGATGGGGAAGGTCTGGTCCCGCGCCTGTCGCCATGTTCGGGTCGGTGTGGTGCGCGTTGACCGGATGCTCGTGGTCGCCGTAATGAAACGACGCCGCACCTGCGTCATGCACGATGTATGCACCGACCCCCGCCCAGACAAACTGGAACGGCAGCAGAATCAGCAGGAACAGGGATACCCGGCGGCGCATGGTGGGTCGGATTCTATATCGGCAACGCAAGTTCCGCACGCAGTTAAAACAGGAGAGCATGCCAGGAACACCATTTCAACAGCCCGCCAGCTGGAACTTTGTAGTCCCTCTGCTGCCTGAGATCAGAGTTTTGCCGGATAATCATTCTCCATGTTGCGTCTGCGCCGTTACCTCTGCGTGTTATTGATGCTGCTCCTGCCCTGGCAGGCGTGGGCGGCAATCTCGCATGTCGCGTGCGCGGGAATGGCGCAGACATCGGCCATCCCATGGCAAGCGGGTAATGCGCAAGCGGGTAATGCGCAAGCGGGGAATATCCCACAGCCTGCCGCCGCCCCGGACGTGGACGCGACTGCGATGATGGCATGCCACACTGCGGCCACGCCCGACAACCCCGCTCCGGACGCCGAGCACGCATGGGACTCGGGCTGCCAACACTGCGCAGCCTGCCTGCTTGCCCCCGGATTGCTGACGGGCAATATGCCAGCATTCAGCGCGTTTGCAGCCTTGTATGGCGGAACAGCGGATGCGGTGTCTTTCGATTTCCTGCCCTCGGTACTCGACCGACCCCCTCGCTTCAATCTCGACTGAGCCTTACGTGCGGTTGCGTCTGTAGCCGCTGTTCCGTGTGCGCGATCCCCCCGGGATCGCCCGACATCGAGGTTTTCATGCGATACCCCTATCTATTCCGCGTGGTGCTGGCCGCATCGTTTGCCACGTCTTTGGCGGCCCACGCCGAGTCCTGCCCGGCACCCTGTCCGGACACCGTTTCAAGCATCGTTCCCGGTTACATGAGCGACACACAGCCCGCAGCCATCGACTGGCGCGCGGCGAATCAGCGCGTTGGACATGTCGGAGGCTGGCGCGCCTTGATGGACGAATCCGGGGCGGCTGGCCACGCACACCATGGTCATGCACACCCTGGAAGCGCAACCCAAGTCCCGCAGGGAGGCGACCATGCCGATCATTGAATCGCGGCTGCCACGTCGGGCGCTGCCTGCCTTGCTTTCGCTCGCGGTGTTGTCCGGGTGTGCGAGCCTCGCGCCTGAGCGTGGCCTCGACGCATTGCGTGCCGAGACCAGACCTTTTCTGACGCAAACGCTGATCCCGGCGCATACCGACGAACAGCGCGCCGACATTCAGGCGCGCGTCGATACCCTGCTGGCGCAGCCGCTTGATGCAGACGCTGCCGTGCAGCTCGCGCTGCTCAACAACCCCAGCGTACAAGCCGCATTCCAGTCGCTTGCGCTGGCCGACGCCGAGCGCGTGGCGGCCGGCCGCTTGCCCAACCCGGGATTGACGATCGGTCGGCTGGTGCGCGGTGGCGAGATCGAATGGGAACGCAGCCTGCACCTCGATCTGGCACGCCTGCTGGCCTTGCCGCTGACTACCCGGATAGGTGCACGCCAGTTCGAACAGACGCGGCGCGCGGTTGCGCTGGAAATCCTGACGCTTGCCGACGCCACCCGCCGCGCCTGGATCGATGCGGTCGCAGCAGCGCAATCCCTGTCGTATCAGCGCCAGGCGCTCGACGCGGCCGAAGCGAGTGCGACGCTCGCGCAGCGGATGCGCGCAGTCGGTAACTGGAGCGCGCTCAAACAGGCACGCGAACAGGCGTTCTACGCCGATACGGCGCTTGCCGCCGCGCAGGCAGAACTCGCCAGCACCCAGGCGCGTGAACGCCTGGTGCGGCGCCTGGGACTGGCTGACGGCAGCCGCGTCAGACTGCCCGAACGCCTGCCGGATTTGCCTGCGACCTTGCCCGCCTTGCCCGACGCCGAGCAACAGGCGCTCGACAGCCGCATAGATTTGCAGACGCTGCGTTTCGAGGTTGACACGCTGGCGGCGAACCTCGGCCTTGCGCGGCGCACACGCCTGATCAACGTGCTTGAGCCCGGCGCACTCGATGTGGGCGTCATCAACAACGGCTCGAATACCGAACCGCAGCAGCGCGGCTATGAAATCAGTTTCGAATTGCCGCTGTTCGATTTTGGCCAGACGCGGATTGCCAACGCCGAGGCGCGCTACCTGCGCGCGCTCGAAACCGCGCGGGGTGCCGCCATCGACGCACGCTCCGAAGTACGCGAAGCCTATGCCGCTCGCGCCGGGCAGTTTGCTGTGGCGCGGCACTTTGCCGATGAGATCGTGCCACTCAAAAAACGCATTTCGAACGAAACCCTGCTGCGCTACAACGGCATGCTCTCCAGTGTGTTCGAACTGCTGGCGGATGCGCGTTCACAAATCGCAGCGGTCAATGCCGCGCTGGCCGCACAGCGCGATTTCTGGCTTGCCGACGCGAGCTTCCAGATGGCGCGTGCCGGCAAACCTGCGTCGCGACCGCTGGAACCGGTGCGCGCAGCGCAAGATGAAACGAGCGGCGGGCACTGAAAACAGTTTGCACATTTCTTTATTCCAGCTTTCACCCTGACAGGGCGCACGCGCCTAAAAATCAAGGACTCCCATGACCTCAAGACGTGATTTTTTCCAGATGGCAAGCGGCCTCGCCGCTGCCAGTGTCGGCAGCGTAGCGCTGGCGGCCCTGCCCGAACCCGTCATCGAAGACGGCGCGACGACCCGACCCCCGCTGAACCCGCCGAATGGACGCCCCTATCACCCGGTAGTGACGCTGAACGGCTGGACCCTGCCCTGGCGGATGAAGTCGGGCGTCAAGGAATTTCATCTGGTCGCCGAGCCCGTGGTGCGCGAAATCGCCCCCGGAATGAAGGCACATTTGTGGGGCTATAACGGCCAGTCGCCGGGGCCGACCATCGAAGTTGTCGAAGGCGACCGGGTGCGGGTTTTCGTCACCAATCGCCTGCCCGAGCACACCACTGTCCACTGGCACGGCCAGCGCCTGCCCAACGGCATGGACGGCATCGGCGGGCTGACCCAGCCGCATATCCCGCCCGGCAAGACCTTTGTGTACGAATTCACCGCGCGTCGCCCCGGCACCTTCATGTATCACCCGCACGCTGACGAAATGGTGCAGATGGCCATGGGCATGATGGGTTTCTGGGTCACCCATCCGCGCGCACAGCACCCGCTGATTGCCCCGGTAGACCGCGATTTCTGCTTTTTGCTGAACGCTTACGACATCGACCCGGGCAGTGCCACGCCTTCGGTCAACACCATGCTTGATTTCAATCTGTGGACCTGGAACAGCCGCGCGTTTCCCGGTATCGACAGCCTCAATGTGCGGCTGAATGACCGGGTACGCATCCGCATCGGCAATCTGACCATGACCAACCACCCCATCCATCTGCACGGTCACGAATTCGAAGTCACCGGCACCGACGGTGGGCCGGTGCCCAAGACGGCACGCTGGCCCGAGGTGACGACCGATGTCGCCGTCGGCCAGATGCGCCAGATCGAATTCATCGCCAACGAACCCGGCGACTGGAGTTTTCACTGCCATAAAAGCCATCACACGATGAACGCGATGGGCCATGGCGTGCCAACCATGATCGGCGTCGATCACACCGGGCTGGCGCAAAAAATCTCGAAGCTGATTCCCGACTACATGGTGATGGGCGAACGCGGCATGGCCGATATGGCGGAAATGGCCGAGATGAATATGCCGCTGCCCGACAACACGCTGCCGATGATGGCCGGGCAGGGACAATTCGGTGCCATCGAAATGGGTGGCATGTTCACGACCCTGAAAGTACGCGCCGACCAGAAACCGGGGGATTATTCCGACCCCGGCTGGTACGCGCATCCAGCGGGCAGCATCGCGCATGAAGCTGCAGGCCCCCCCCCGATTCCCGAACGCGCGCCGGAGTCGGCTTCGCCGCTTGGCAAACCGGACGATACGAATGTCCGGGTGCGCAAGCCCACGGGTCACGCGGGACATTGACCCGCATTCGGTAATTCGAGCGTGCCGTGCCTGATCCGGATTTTTCTTGCCTTGTACTCCTGTGCTGGCAGGGAGATGACACCTGCCGCCGGATCAAATCGACCCGGGCCCAGACAGGCAGGCGCAGGGGTTCAGTCTGCTTTAAGGGGCTTGCGGGTTTTTCGCGCAGCGGATGGGTGCGGAGTATCGGGTTTCAACCCGAGCAGGGGACGGGGGCCGAGCTTGCTGGCAACATGACCCAGCGCCGGCAGGTAAATCAGCACAATGATTCGCCGCCACAGCAGGCTGGTGACGAGTGCCAATCCGACGCCGACCAGCAGCAGGATGCCCGCCCAGTTGAGGTCGTCGCCGGCTTTCAGTTTCTCGAAACGCTTGAGCGTACCCTCAAATGGAATCACGGTGTACAGCGTGAACACCAGGCCGATCACGGTGTAATTGCTGTTGCGCCAGTCGGATTGCCGGGTTTCCGCCGACTCCAGCATGGTATCCAGGTCCTGCATGCGTTTGCGCAATACCCCGAGCAGGCTGTCGAGGCCACGGTCTCGTTGGCCTTCCTCAAAAATCCAGCGTTCCGACACGTACTGGAAAATATTGCCGAGGGTGTCGCGGTCGAGCAGGGTGGACAGCCGGGTGCGGGCATGTGCGGCCAGGCCTTCCCTGATCGCAAGATCGAGTTCGGCGGCGAAGACGTTGACATCGCGCCAGCGGCGGCGAGGTTTCAGCTTGCGGCTGCGGTAGTGACGCTTCCACAACCAGCGCACCACCCAGCGGATCAGGTGATCCGGCCCGCCGGGCAGGTCATCGAATTTTTCATGTCGTACCCCCTCCACCAGCCGTCGGCGGATGACATCACACTCCTCAGTGTCGTCCAGTGCTTCGGTCACTTCGTCTATCTGGCGCAGCAGGGCACTGGCATCGAGCAGGATGCCTTCGTTGTGCAGCAGTGCAGCCTGCGGCAGCAGCAGGTAGGGGCTCATCCCGATGGTGCACGCCAGATCGTCGAACAGGCGGTCGTTGACGGTAAGCGCGAACAGGGTGTTACGGTGAATGGCAGTGACTGCGCTGCGCGAGGTGTTGACGCCATCGAGCATGTCTTCCAGCTCGTTGAGATCGACATTTTCCAGATCAAGGATGTTTTGCAGCAGACAGCCGACGGCATTCAGCGCAGGATGCAGGCGATCCGGCGGTGCGGTGTTTTCCTGTTGCAGCGTGTTCAGGGCGTTGATCAGCTCCTGGCTCAGGATGGGCTCCTGTTCTGTATCCAGGGCGCAGATATCCGGACAAGCGTCTTTTTCGCAGAAAACGATCTGCACGCAGCCTCCGACAGGGGCGGCTTCGGGTTTTAGCTTCAGGTAGTGGCTGGCGAGCTGGTTCAGCCGCATGAAACGAGGCGGGTTGCTGTCCATCATTTCGAAACGGACATCCTCGATCTCTTGGGTGTGCAGCCACACTTCGCTGTCGTCCGCAGCGCTCCATTGCTTGCTCAGACACAGCAATTCGTACTCGCCGAATATCTCGCCGCTGGCGCGGGTGTCGATATGCACGACCAGATTGAAAATGGTGCGATCCGACTGCAGAAAATCGCTGCGGCTGAATGACAGCTTCACCGGCAGGACGAGTTCGCCCCGGCGATAGCGTTCGAGCGTTTCGCCCTCGGTGATGAATCGCAGCCGCATCGGCAGGTGCAGTTTGGCTTCCAGAAAATAATCCTCGCTGCACGCGGGGTCTCCATCAGGCCGCTGGATATTGGGCACGCAGGACGAGCGTACCGGCGGGGGATTGCGGAACGCGTGTGACAGCAGGTCTTTTTCATAGGAGTGATAGTGCGTGCAGTAGGGCACATGCGGCAGGCAGCACTTGGCATCCGGTTCAATCGAGCCCGTCACTGCGTATTGCAGCGCCACGGCAGCCTGGTGCAGGCGCAGGGTCGAAGCGACCACCACCATCGGTTCAAGGGCGATCGTCCCCTCGGAGAGCGTGTTGAGGCTGGCGAAGGTGTCGGTATAAACCGGATCCTGTTCCGGGTCAGGGCTGCCGAGTTCGCGGTAAAACTCCAGCAAGAATTGCCGTATCTGTGCGACGGTGGGCGCGCGGGCAGGCATCACCCGATCAGGAAACGCAATCAGCCAGAGCCCGCCTGCGGCCAGCTGGGTCTGGCTCAGTGGCGGTTGCAGGTAATCGACAGGAATGCGCTTGCCACCGAGCCGGGCCATGACCTCCAGCCGTGCCAGTGGCGGGAGAACATCACGGGTGGCCGGAGTCAGCGCCGGGTCGTGGATTTCGGCCAGCACGGCGACGACGGGGCGGCTGCCGGATTGTTGCCAGAGATGCAAACGCTGTTGCAGGGCGTCGAACAGCTTTCGTGCCAAGCCTTTGCCACGCTGCGTTTCATCCACGGCCACATAGCTGATCAGCACACACTGGCTGGCGGCATAGTATTCGGCGAGCAGCATGCCCTGGGGTTTGCGGCGCTCGCGGTCACGCAAGTGTTGACCCAGCACCAGAAAACACAGATGTGGATTGGCGTGCGGATCGCGCAGCCGGGGTGTCCAGATGGTCGGATCTTCCTGCTCGTCGCGGATGGGAAACGCTGGTTGGTAGATGTCGGTGTACACCTGTTGCAGCAGGTGTTCATCGAAGTCTTCAGCCAGATCGATGCACTCGGGTTCGGTGTCGCTGGCCGCAGGCCAGGCCGTCATGGACGGCGGGCCGGATCGAGGCTGCGCAGGCTATCCGCCCAGGCATCCGACGCGCGCCGGGTGCGCGGACTGGGCCGCTGCGCCAGCTTGTCAGCATGACACAGCCAGCAGCGGGCGTGACCACATCCCCCGACACGGCGCTGTTTGCGGAAATGATTCACCGACAGGGCGTCGGTGTCGGTTCCCCGCGCGCGCGCAAGGTTTTGCCAGCATTGACGCTGGCGCACACTACGCAGGATTTCAAGGGCGGCGCGCTGCATGATGGGTCAGTCAGGAGTATCAGGCAGAAGCGTAATGGCGTGCGTTCGCCGGGGCAAGTTTTTCATGCGTCACGCCAAGGATCGTCCCGGTATTCAGTTTGCGTAGCAGGGTGCAATCTCGCGCACTTCCACCGTCGCCCACTGTGCCGCCGGGCATTGCGCTGCAAGTGCGACCGCTTCTTCCATGCTGGCGCAGTCCACCATGAAAAAACCGCCGATCATTTCGCGTGCTTCGGCAAACGGGCCGTCGCGCAGCATGGGTCTGCCTTCCTGTGCCTGTACGCGCACCCCGTACTTGTCGGGGCGCAGCGATTGGGCAGCCTGCAATTTCCCCTGTTCAGCGAGCGATTCGCCGTAACGCACCATGTCGTCGTACGCCTGACGGGCTTCGGATTCATTGCGGGCTTCGCGCTGGCCGCGCGGTTCAACGATCAGGAACAGGTAGGGCATGGTGTTCTCCGCGGGAATCAGAAACCGGATTGTGCCTCATGATCGTCGCCGCTTCATGTGGTCAGCCACCCGCGATTGCGCCGACGATGAGCAGCGGTTCATGCCCGGCTGCGACCGCTTCGGGCAAGGCTGTGTCCAGCGCGATGTGGGAGAGATCCTGCTGGCACGCATAAAACCGGATCAGGGGCCGGCGCAGACCGCTGGTGTGGTCGCGAATCAGCCCGACAAGCATGGGGTAGGCCGTTTCAAGCGCGTCGAGAACGCTACCGAGCGTGACCGGGCCGGTGAGGTCGAGCGTGATCTCGGTGCTGGCACATTGCGCAAGCGTGTACAGGTGATACGGCAGGACGACGCGGATCGTGGGCATGGCCGGTTCAATCTGGCAGCGTCTGCACCGACACCGAGAGCACCGCCGGCAGGTCGCGCACGATGGCCTGCCAGTGGTCGCCGCTATCTGCCGACACATAAACCTGGCCGCCGGTGGTGCCAAAGTACACGCCACATTCGGGCAAGGTATCGACCGCCATCGCGTCACGCAGGATGTTCACATAGCAATGCTCCTGCGGCAGGCCGTCGGTCAGCGCGTCCCAGTCGTTGCCGCCATTTTTGCTGCGATACACGCGCAGCTTGCCCTCGGGCGGATAGTGCTCGGAATCGGAGAGGATGGGCACGACATAAACCGTGTCGGGTTCGTGCGCGTGCACCACCATCGCAAAGCCGAAATCACTCGGCAGATTGCCGCTCACCTCATGCCAGTTGCCACCCGCGTCGTCGCTGCGCATCACGTCCCAGTGCTTTTGCATGAAGAGCGTTTCGGGGCGCGCCGGGTGCAGCGCAATGCGATGGACGCAATGCCCGACTTCGGCTTCCGGGTCGGGGATGTATTGCGATTGCAGGCCGCGATTGATCGGTCGCCACGACGCACCGCTGTCGTCGCTGCGGAACGCCCCCGCCGCCGAGATCGCGACGTACATCCGCTGCGGATTGGTCGGGTCGAGCAGGATGGTGTGCAGGCACATGCCGCCTGCGCCGGGCATCCACGCCGCGCCCTGCTGTTCGCGCAAAGCGGGCAACTCGTGCCAGCTCGCGCCGCCGTCGGTCGAGCGGAACAGCGCGGCATCCTCGACCCCGGCGTAGACCGTGTCCGGGTCGGTCGGCGACGGCTCCAGATGCCACACGCGCTTGAATTCCCACGGGCGCGGCGTGCCGTCGTAATGCAGGTGCGTGCCGGGGTCGCCGACGTAGGCGAATGCATTGCCGACCGGGTTCCAGGTCACGCCGCCGTCGTCTGAGCGCTGGATGACCTGGCCGAACCAGCTCGAACTTTGCGAGGCATACAGCCGGTCGGGATTGGCCGGTGAACCCGCGATATGGAAAATTTCCCAGCCGCCGAAAAACGGCCCGGCCACTTGCCAGTCTCGGCGCGCGGCGTCGGACGTGAGGATGAACGCGCCCTTGCGCGTGCCGACCAGAACCCGGATACGATTCATGTTGGTGTGTCCTGTGTGATGGTTGAACTCAATTTCCGCACGGCGAGGCTTTCGACGCAGCAGCAATGTCTTCCGGGCTCATGTCGCGGATATGGGTGGCGAGCGACCAGCGGTGGCCGTACGGGTCCTGAATCTGGCCGTAGCGGTCGCCCCAGAACATATCGGAAACCGGCATGGTGAGCGTCGCTCCGGCCTCGACTGCGCGTGTGACCGACGCATCGACATCCGGGACATACAAATGAATCACGACCGGCGAGCCGTTGAGCGACGCGGGGCTCAAGGTGTTCCATTCCGGCATTTCGTCGCACAGCATCAGCGCGGAGTCGCCGATGAACATCATGCCGTGCATGAGGCGGCCATCGGGGCCGGGCAGGCGACCGCAATCGAGTGCGCCAAAGGCCTTGACGTAAAAATCCATCGCCGCATTGGCGTTGCGGCAGATGAGATGGGGCGTGAGGCTGTGCATGCCTTGAGGGATGGGTTGGACGGTACTCATGGTCGGCTCCTTACGAAAACATCAGTAGAAAACTACGGGCGCTGCGCAGCCATCTCGGCACGAAGCCGGTCTTCCTGCGCGCGCAATTCGGGGGTGAACTCGGGTCCGAAATCTTCCGCTTCGAAAATCTGGCGGATTTCGATGTCGGATTCGCCGTTGAAGGGGTCGGGACAGCGTTTGACCCATTCGATCGCCTCGTCCAGCGAGCCGACTTGCCAAATCCAGAAGCCCGCGATCAGCTCCCGGGTTTCGGTGAACGGCCCGTCAGTGACCGTGCGGCGGCCTTGGGAAAAGTGCACGCGCGCGCCCCGGCTGCTTGGGTGCAGGCCTTCGCCTGCCAGCATTACGCCGGCCTTGACCAGTTCTTCGTTGTAGTTGCCCATGTCGGCGAGCAGCTTCTCGCTCGGCATCTGACCGGCCTCGGATTCGGCATTGGCTTTGATGATAATCATGAAACGCATGGTGTTCTCCTTTGATAGGGAAGATGTGGCTGCCTGTCATGACGACGAACCACCCTCGGGCAAATCGACACGGACTCGCGAATTATTTTGTGGCCCCCGTTTCGTCGTAGCAATCCACTGAACGGGAAGGCGCGAAGTCTTCCAGTTCATCCAGCTGACGGATCTCAATTTCGGCGGGTTGACCCGGACTCGACGGATTGGGGTGGCGTCGTGCCCACTCCAGGGCTTCTTCGCGGCTTTTGACCTGGATTAGGGTATAGCCTGCGATCAATTCACTGGTTTTGGCAAACGGCGTGTTGATGACGCTGCGCTGATCGCCGTCGTAGCGAATGCGGCAGCCGTGCGAACCGGGTCTGAGGCTGTTGCCATCGAGCAGGACGCCCGCCTTGTTCAGCTGGTCGCGATAGTGCGTCATCGCGATCAAAAATGCGGCTTGCGCTGCCGGACGGGGTTCGGCTGCGGATTCGGCCGTGGCTTTGACGAGGATCAGGTAACGCATGGCGTGCTCCCGGGGGGGCAGACGAAGGGTGTCCTGTTTCCACGACGGGGCACACCCGGCAAAATCGACAGCGTGTGGGGTCGCCGGAATAAATAAATTAGAATGGCGGCCTGCTGTGCCTTCCGGGCGGGAAATCGGATTCCGCCGTCACCCCAGTATCCTAACGATAGCAATGCCAAAACATGCCTATCACGGTCAATTGTCCGTGGTTGTTCCCGTCAGAAACGAGCAGGACAATATCGAGCCGCTGGTGCGCGAAATCGTGTCGGCGTTGACCGGTGTGGCGGATTTCGAACTGGTGTACGTGGATGACGGCAGTACCGATGCGACCCGCGCCCGACTGGACGCGCTGAAAGCCCAGGTCCCGCAGTTGCGCGTGATCCGCCATCGCACCGCCTGCGGCCAGAGCCGAGCCTTGTGCACCGGCGTGCGGGCGGCGCGCTACGCGTGGATAGCCACGCTGGACGGTGACGGGCAGAACGATCCGCTGGAATTGCCCCGTTTGCTGGCCGTGCTGGCCGACCCGGCGCATTCCCCGCGCCTGGAGTTGATCGCTGGCTGGCGCGCACAGCGCCGCGACAGCACGCTCCGTTGTCTGTCATCGCGTGTGGCCAATGCGGTGCGCGCCCGGGTGCTGAAAGACCACACAGCGGATTCGGCGTGCGGGATCAAGCTGTTTGCCCGCGAAACCTTCCTGCAATTACCGGACTTTGATCACATGCACCGTTTTCTGCCGGCACTGGTGAAGCGCCAGGGCGGCGAGGTAGTGTCGATTCCGGTCAGCCACCGTGCCCGGCTGCGGGGCCGGTCGCACTATGGCATCCACAATCGTCTGTGGACCGGACTGATCGATCTGGCCGGGGTGCTGTGGTTGCAGCGGCGGATCAAACTGCCGGTGATCGAACCGGGTTCCGACCTGTGATGAAACTGCGCGTGCTGACCCGGGGGCTGGTGTTGCTGTGCGGGCTGGCGCTGCTGGGCTATCTATTTGGCAGCAGTGAGCTGGGATCGCGCATCAATGAAACCTGGATCAATGCGCAGGTACGCGGGCATGGCATTACCGGCGCGCTGCTGTTCATGCTGGTGGGCGGACTGCTCACGGCGATAGGCCTGCCACGGCAGGTGGTGGCGTTTCTGGGCGGCTATGCCTTCGGCATGGTGGCGGGGGCGCTGATCGGCGCGGCGACTGCATTGATCGGCTGCATCTTGAGTTTCAGCGCTGCGCGCCTGCTGGGCCGCGGGCTGCTGCGCAACCGGCTGGGCGCGCGCGCGGCGCGGTTTGACCGCTTCATCCACGACCATCCTTTTGCCATGACGGTGCTGGTGCGTCTGCTGCCGATGGGCAGCAATCTGCTGACCAGTCTGGCAGCGGGCATTTCCAGCATCCGGCCCGCAGTATTTTTTGCCGCCAGTTTCATCGGTTATCTGCCCCAGTCGCTCGCCTTTGCGCTGGTGGGCAGCGGTGTGCAAGTCGATCCGGCGTCCAAACTGGCGTTTGGCGCGGCCTTGCTGCTGGTATCGGCGGCGCTGGGGGCCTGGCTGTATCGCCGTTACCGCCATGGTCTGAGCCTGGATGCGCGGATCGACGCGGCACTCGACGAGACCGCGCCCGATCAACCCGCCGCACGCCGTGTCACCGCCCAGCATCCCTGACCGCTATCTGGTCTGGCTGAGTGGTGCGCTGCTCGCGGTGCTCACCGCGGCCAGCCTGCTGCTGCGTCCGCTCGCCCCCATCGACGAAACCCGCTACGTGAGCGTGGCCTGGGAAATGTGGCTGCGCGGCGATTTCTGGGTGCCGTTCAAAAACGGCGAAGCCTACAGCCACAAGCCGCCTTTTCTGTTCTGGATGATCCATGCGGGCTGGGCGCTGTTCGGCGTATCCGAATGGTGGCCGCGCCTGATCAGCCCGCTGTTTGCGGTGGGTTGCCTCGTGCTGACCGGCAGGCTCTCGCATCAGCTGTGGCCGGCGTGCGCTGGCTGCGCGGGCCGGGCCATGCTCATCCTCAGCAGCAGCCTGTTGTGGATGGTGTTCTCCGGCGCCTTGATGTTCGATGTTTTGCTGACCTTCTGGGTGCTGCTGGGGATGCTGGGCGTGCTGACGGCCGCAGCGGGGCACGCGCGCGGCTGGGGGCTGCTGGGCGTGGCGATCGGGCTGGGCGCACTGACCAAGGGGCCGGTAATCCTGCTCGACGTGCTGCCGGTGGCGCTGCTGGCGGGCTGGTGGCAGCGCGAGCGTATGCAGTCGTCACTGCGCAGATTCGGCGGGCTGCTACTGGCGGTGTTGCTGGGTATGGCCATTGCGCTGGCCTGGGCGGTGCCTGCGGGCAGGATGGGGGGCGAAGCGTATCAGCAGGCGATTTTCTGGGGCCAAACCGCCCACCGCATGGTGGACTCTTTTGCGCACGAGCGACCTGTCTGGTG
>JAJXUA010000157.1 GCA_021783275.1 Pseudomonadota bacterium | reverse complement strand
GTCTGGATTAGCGTCCGTTCTTCAAGACTCAATTGTTTGTACTTTTTTTCCATGCAACATTTTCTCCAAAAAATGTTGCACTTGGGTTTTGAGCGCGCCAGTATTACCGTTTGAAATTAGCGACGCGTTTTAGCGCTTCCAACTGGAATGATGGGTCTGCTACTTTGGCTCATTCATGGCGCGAACCCATTCAGCCACCAAGCAGACCAGGCCAATGTGGCCTCCGCTGCTGGCCAGAGAATCAGCCAAGATGCCAAGGCTGCAGCAAGCGGGGACAACCGATCACGACGAATGCTAGCTAGTGCCACCAAAGATCCGAGAATGGCACACCAAAACAGAACCACAAGAACATGGGCGTTGAAGTGAACCCACTCAAGGGCCCAATACCCCAAAAGGCAGAGTAGTGCTGGGAATACGGCTATAGCAGCAATCCACGTTGTCTTGGAAATCAAAGGCTCCAGGCTCAAATTAAATTCTGGCTATGTGCGCTGTGCTCAAGCCGCCAACTTCAACTCGCAATGCAACCCCGCACGAGTAGCCAGCGTCACCAGCATATCCAGGCTGAACTTGTCCCACTTCCCGCGCATCAGGTCGGATACGCGCGACTGACTGATGCCCAGTGCTTTGGCTGCTTCGGCCTGCGTCCAGTCGCGTTTTTCAAGCGCCAGGCGCAATTGCGCCATCAAGTCCGCGCGCATCGCCAGGATGGCGGCTTCTTCAGGCGGGAAACCCAGGTCGGTGAATACGTTGCCGCTGGATTGGGTGATTTTTTCTTTCATGATTCAGCCTCCTGTCAGCTTACCGTTACATGCAGCCGTCATCCTTGCATGGTGCGGGATCAGAAGCCCCATCGCCAACGCTCAGGAAAACACCACGCTGATTCGTCCGTTTTCCTGACTGCGACGCGCCTTGCGCACAACGATCTGGACATCGCGCCCCAAGCGGTTCAGGCAGTCGAGCATTTTGGCTTCGCTGATGCCGCGAAACTGGCCGCGCAACATGCCGGACAGTTTCGGTTGGGTCATGCCGAGTATGTCGGCGGCCTGCTGTTGGGTGAGGTGGCGGTGCTTGATGATCTCGGCGATTTTTGACGCCAGACTGGCCTTGACGTGCATGGCGTCGGCCTCTTCGCTGCCGATATCTGCATAAACATTGCCACTCCCTTTTTCGATCCCGATCATTTTCCTGCTCCTTTCGCATGCGCTTCCGCTGCTTTCAGCCTGTCCCGAATCAGGTTCATGTCGGGCTTGGGGGTTTCGCTGCCGTGCGCGGATTTTTTCTAAAAGCAATGCAACACATAAACGGTATGGCCGAATTTGACGGTGTAAACCGCCCGGTAGGTGTCGCTTTTAAAATCCTCGACGACTTCCAGTACGCCCGCGCCGCCAAACCCTTTGAGCGGTTTAGCCTGCTCATGTTTCCTGCCTTGCTGAGCCAGGTGAAGGGCGTAACCAAAAACGTCCTGTACTTCGCTGGGCAATGTCATCAAATCCTTCTTGGACGAGGCTACCCAGAGTAGCGGCTTGCTTGGTTCGGACATGGAATAATTATACCCATATAGGAATAATCGACAAGACGATAATCAGCGCCGGCAAACTACTCAACAGGCGAACTGCGCGCACGCGCCTGCGACCACCCCGCCGTGCCTTTCTGAATGAATTCGATCGGATACCCATCCGGATCTTCGATAAAGGCAATCACCGTGGTGCCGTGCGACATCGGCCCTGCTGGACGCAGGATCTTGCCGCCCTTGGCCGCCGCCGCGTCGCAGGCGGCATAGGCATCGTCGACCTCGATGGCGATGTGGCCGTAACCGGTGCCGCGCTCGTAGCTGTCCACGCCCCAGTTGTAGGTGAATTCGAGCACCGCGGCCTTGTCCTCGGTGTCGTAGCCGACGAAGGCGAGGGTGAACTTGCCGCCGGGGTAGTCCTTGCGGCGCAGCAGCTGCATGCCGAGCACGCTGGTGTAGAAATCGATCGAGCGGTCGAGGTCGCCGACGCGCAGCATGGTGTGGAGTATTCGCATGGCTATCACCCTTAAAACCGTTTATCCGCGAAGAACGCGAAGGGGCACGAAGAAAGCCCTCAATAGAATTTCACCGATTTACCGAGAGGTGAGCTCTACAACTATTGATCCCGATTTTCCCTTCGCGTTTCTTCGCGTCCTTCGCGGAAAAAACACTCTTTCAAACCCGAAACAAGGTTGCGCTCATGCTGCGCAACTCGGCGCGCCTTGCCAACGCATCGGGGCACAGCACCGCAACCTGCGCCCAGAAGCGCGGCGAGTGGTCGAGGTGAACCAGATGGGCCAGTTCGTGCGCGGCGACGTAGTCGATGATCGCCAGCGGCGCCTGTACCAGGCGCCAGTTGAGCCGCACATGGCCGCTGCGGGTGCAGCTGCCCCATTGGGTTTGCGCGTTGGACAGGGCAAACCGGCTGGGCGCGCGCCCCAGCTTGCGGGCATTGCGCGCCAGGCGCCAGGCCAGCAGGCGGGTGGCCTGCTCATACAGCCAGCTGCGGATCAGGTCGTCGAGGTCGGCATCGTGCGGCGCGTGGATGCGCAGGGTGTCGCCGCGGCGGCGCACTTCGACGAACAGGGAAGGCTGGATGTCGAGCGCCAGTTCGCGTCCGAGGTAATGCACGCTGCTGGCGGGCAGCGTGGCGTCTTGCGGCGCGCGCGCCTGCATACGCGCCCAGGTGCGCAGCAGCCAGCCGTGTTGCTGAATCACGTAGCGTTCGATCTCGGGACGCGGGGTCCAGCTGGGGGCGTGGATACGGATTTCGTGTGGCGTCACGGTGAGGCCGAGGGTGCGGCGGCGGCGCGAGCGTTTGAGGGCGAACGGCACTGCCGCTTCGCCGAGTTGCAGCAGTCCGCTATTGGCGCGCGGCAGCAGGGGGCAGCCTCGTCATTTCGGTTTCGATCCAGGCTTCGACCATTCGAGTCAGCTCGGCCGCGCTCTTGCCGCTGCTGTCGATCACCGGGCCGATGCGCACGGTGACAGTGCCGGGACGTTTGATGAACGCATTTTTCGGCCACACTTCGCCGGCGTTGTGCGCCACCGGCACGATGGGTGCGCCGGTTTCCGCCGCCAGCCAGCTGCCGCCGATGCCGTACTTGCCTTTTTCGCCGGGTGCGACGCGGGTGCCTTCGGGGAACACCAGCACCCAGAAACCCTGTGCCAGCTTGGCGCCGCCCTTGGCCACGATCTGCTTCAGCGCCTCGCGCCCGGAGCTGCGGTCGATGGCGATGGGCGAGAGCAGACGAAACGCCCAGCCAAAAAACGGCACGTTCAGCAGCTCCTGCTTGATCACCGGCGAGACCGGCGGAAACAGGAACAGGAAGGCCACGGTTTCCCACGCCGACTGATGCTTGGCGAGGATGATGGCGGGCTGCTCAGGCAAATTTTCGCGCCCTTCCACCACATAGCGGATGCCCAGCACCCAGCGCGCCAGCCAGATCACAAGATGGTTGTAGCCGGTAATCAGCCGGTAGCGCACATGCGCGGAAAACGGAAAGCTGAACAGCGCGACCAGACTGAACAAGACCGTCAGCAGGGTCTGGAAAAAAGCGAAAACCAGCGAGCGGATGAGATTCATGTTGAGAGGGTAAGCAATTGGTCGACCGCCTCGCTGAGGTCGTCGAACACCGTCGTGTTTTTGGGCAGGCCGCCCGCCGCCAGGGTTTTCTTGCCCTTGCCGGTTTTGACCAGCAAGGGCCAGGCGTCGACGCTTTCCGCC
>JAJXUA010000054.1 GCA_021783275.1 Pseudomonadota bacterium | reverse complement strand
CCCGCCTGCAGGTGCTGCTCTACACCCTGCTGCTGTTTGCCGTGACCATGCTACCCGTCGCCACCGGCATGGGCGGCTGGGTCTATCTGGCGGGTGCCGTCGTACTGGGCGCGCGCTTCATTGCCTTTGGCTGGCAGCTATACCGGGCGTACAGCGATGCGCTGGCCAAAGCCTGTTTCCGTTTTTCCATCTGGTATCTCAGCGCCCTGTTCGCCGTCATGCTGGTCGATCATTACTGGAAGTGGCCGCTGTAGTTACTTCGGTCTGTTAATCCTGCCCTCGCTTACGCCCAGTTTTCCAGTTTCAACTCAGGTACCCGTTCGAATTCCCGGGTGTTGTTGCTGATGAGGGTGATTCCGAGTGCGCGGGCGTGTGCGGCTATCCATAAATCGTTGTTGCCGATCGGGGTGCCCGCGCGTTCCAGTGCCGCGCGAATCTCGCCGTAGTGACGCCCGGTATCTGCGCCTGGTATCTGAATGGGCACAGCACCGACAAAACGGGCGAGCCGAGCGTGAGCATGTTCGGGGTCGTTGCTCTTGGCTGCACCGAAACAGAGTTCTCCCCAGGTGACGAGCGAGATGCCCAGGCTGCCAGGCACAGCCTGGGCAAACCGTTTGGCCACTGTGGGCGGCCGGCTGCGCGCAATATAAATACAGATATTGGTGTCGAGCAGCGCCTGCAATGTCATTACAAGCCCTTGCGGTTTTGCGGCGGCATGTCCTGACGGCCTTCGGACAGGAAATCCTCGGGCAAATCGGTCAATGCGTCGAACGCGGCGGACAGGTTGCGCGCGGCGGGACGCAGGACGATAGTATCGCCGCGCCGTTCGATTTCAACTTCCGCGACATCGAACTGGAATTCACGCGGGATACGTACAGCCTGTGAATTGCCACTTTGAAAGACTTTGGTGGTTGCCATCTCCGTCCCCCGTAAAAATATATACGCTAAGTGTATACACCAATTCCATCCTTGCAAGCTGTGCAGACAAACGGTGGATTTCAGCCTGCCGACAGCTTGGCATACGCCAGCGCCAGCCACTTCGTACCCGCCTCGCGGAATTTCACCTGCACCCGCGCGTCGCTGCCGCGACCTTCAAAGTCGATGATGATGCCGCTGCCGAATTTGGCGTGGGCGACGCTCTGCCCGATCTTGTAGCCGGTGTCGTTGGCCGGGCGGGGTGCGGGCGCGGGTGCGCTGTAGCCGGTGTTGTACGCAGGCTCGGCTCGACGGTTGAGATTGTGCAGCACCTGTTCCGGCAGTTCGTCGAGAAAGCGTGACGGAATGCCGTAGCGAACCTGCCCGTGCAACATGCGTGACTGCGCGTGCGACAGATACAGCCGCCGCCGCGCGCGGGTGATCGCCACGTACATCAGGCGGCGTTCTTCTTCCAGGCCGTTTTCCTCGTGTGCGCTTTGTTCGTGGGGAAACAGGCTTTCTTCCAGCCCGGTGATGAACACGGCGTGGAATTCCAGTCCCTTGGCGGCGTGCACGGTCATCAGTTGCAGCGCGTCGTGCCCGGCACCCGCCTGGTGTTCACCGGCTTCGAGCGCAGCGTGGGCGAGGAAAGATTCCAGGCTGCTGCTTGCGGTGAGTTCGTCAGTGCGCTCGTCGCTGTTCACTTCACTGTTTTCTTCAAATAGCGCGGCGGCGTTGATCAGTTCATTCAGGTTCTCCAGCCGGTCGGCCCCGTCCTTGTCGGCGCGGTAAAAGTCCGCCAGGCCGCTGGCTTCGATCACATGGTCGATGGCTTCGTGCAGCGGCAAATCCGTGATCGCCTGCTTGATCGACTCGACCAGTTTGGCAAAGCCTGCGACCTTGCCGGGCGTGGTGCACGCCGTCTGCCACAGGCTTGCACCCGAGCGTGTGGAGGTGTCGGCGAGTTGCTCCAGCGTGCGTGCGCCGATGCCGCGCGCGGGAAAATTCACCACCCGCAGAAATGCGCCGTCATCGTCCGGATTGGTCAGCAGGCGCAGGTAAGCCAGCGCGTGCTTGATTTCCTGGCGCTCGAAAAAGCGCAGCCCGCCGTAGACGCGATACGGCACGCTGGCGGAAAACAGCGCGTGTTCCAGCACCCGTGACTGAGCGTTGGAACGGTACAGCAGCGCCATGTCTGTGAGATTCACGCCTTCGCGATTGAGTGCGCGCACTTCGTCCACCACAAAGCTCGCTTCGTCCTGATCGGAATACGCGTCGAACACGCGGATCGGTTCGCCGTCGCCTTCTGCGGTCCACAGGTTTTTGCCGAGTCGGTGCGCGTTCTGCGCGATCAGCGTGTTGGCCGCAGTGAGGATGTGGCCGTGGCTGCGGTAATTCTGTTCCAGCTTGATGACGTTGCCGTGCGCGAACTCACGTTCGAATTCGGCCATGTTGGCGGTGTTGGCACCGCGAAACGCATAAATCGACTGGTCGTCGTCGCCCACCGCGAACAGCGCCGCGTGCGAGCCGGCAAAAAGCTTGAGCCAGCGGTATTGCAGCGTATTGGTGTCCTGAAACTCGTCGATCAGGATGTGCTTGAAACGGTCCCGGTAATGCTCGCGCAACGGCTCGTTGCGGTATAGCAGTTCGTAGGAGCGCAGCAGCAGTTCGGAAAAGTCGGCCACGCCCTCGCGCTGGCACTGGGCGTCGTAGGCTTCGAACAGCTCGGCCAGGCGCATCGAATATTCGTCAAAGGCTTCGGCGTCGCGCGCGCGGCGACCGGCCTCCTTGTGGCCGTTGATGAACCACTGCACTTTCTTCGGTTCGAATTTCTCGGTATCGACGTTCAGCGATTTCATCAGCCGCTTGATCGCCGACAGCTGGTCGGACGAATCGAGAATCTGGAATGACTGCGGCAGCCCGGCTTCGCGCCAGTGGGTGTGCAGCAGACGATTGGCCAGGCCATGAAACGTGCCTACCCACATGCCGCGCGTATTGATGGGCAGCATCGCCGCGATGCGCGTCATCATTTCTTTTGCAGCCTTGTTGGTGAAGGTGACCGCCAGGATGCCGTGCGGTGACACCAGGCCGGACTGGATCAGCCAGACGATGCGCGTTGTCAGCACCCGCGTCTTGCCCGACCCCGCGCCTGCCAGAATCAGCGCGGACTCATGCGGCAGGGTCACGGCGGCACGCTGTTCGGGGTTGAGGTTTTCCAGCAGGAGGGGGGACATGCGCGGTGTCAGGCGGACAGTTGAGTGCGAATTATAAAGGCCGCGCCCCGAGCAGGCGGCAACCCGATCGAGCACGGGTTCTGGCGTTTCGTGCGGGCAGCACGGTGCGTCCTCACAAGCCGGACACGTCTCAGTGCGCCGCCTCCCAGTTGGCACCTGAACCCACACCCACCCGCAGCGGTACTTTCAGCTGGGCCACATTGCACATCTTTCCCGGCAGCTCGGCACGCACGCGCTCCAGTTCCGCTTCGGGCACTTCGAGGATCAATTCATCGTGTACCTGCAACAGCAGTTTGCTGTTCAGCTGTTCCGAGTCCAGCCAGCCCTGCACGGCAATCATCGCCAGCTTGATCAGATCCGCCGCAGTACCCTGCATCGGCGCGTTGATGGCCGCACGTTCAGCGCCCTGGCGGCGCTGTGGATTCTTGCCGTTGATCTCCGGCAGATACAGGCGGCGACCGAATACGGTTTCGACGTATCCCTGCCGGTGAGCGGCTTCGCGCGTGCTTTGCATGTAGTACGCCACCCCGGGATAACGCGCAAAGTAGCGGTCGATATACGCTTGCGCGGCAGCGCGTTCCAGATTCAGTTGCGACGCCAGACCAAACGCCGACATGCCGTAGATCAGACCGAAGTTGATGACTTTGGCCATGCGCCGCTGGTCAGCAATCACCTCGTCCAGCGCCACGCCAAACACTTCGGCGGCGGTGGCGGTATGAATGTCGCGGTCTTCGGCAAACGCGGTCAGCAGACCCGGGTCGTCCGACAGGTGCGCCATGATGCGCAATTCGATCTGCGAATAATCGGCCGACACCAGCACATGTCCGGGCGGCGCAATGAACGCCTCGCGGATGCGGCGGCCCTCGGCGGTGCGCGCGGGGATGTTCTGCAGGTTGGGGTCGGCACTCGCCAGCCGCCCGGTAACGGCGGTGGCCTGTGAATAGCTGGTGTGTACGCGGCCCGTACGCGGATGCACCATCAGCGGCAGCTTGTCGGTGTAGGTGGATTTGAGTTTTGCCATGCCGCGATAATCGAGGATGGCCCGCGCAATGGGGTGATCGAGTGCGAGCTGTTCCAGCGTGTCCTCGTCGGTAGACGGCGCGCCGCCGGGAGTTTTGCGCAGGACCGGCAGGCCTTTCTGCGTGAACAGAATGTCGCCGATCTGTTTGGGCGAACCGAGGTTGAACGGCTGCCCCGCTTCCTGATAGGCGCGCTGTTCGAGCTCCAGCATTTTCTTGCCGAGCTCACCGCTTTGCACCGCAAGCAGCTGGCGGTCGAGCAGGATGCCGTTGCGTTCCATGCGGTAGAGAATTTCGGCAACCGGCAATTCAATCTGGCGATAGACGAAATCGAGCTGAGCCGATGCGGCCAGCGCCGGAGCCAGCGCATCGCTCACCCGCAGGGTCACGTCGGCGTCTTCGGCGGCGTAATTACCGGCCTGTTCCAGCGCGACCTCGTCGAAGTCGATGCGGGCCGCCCCCTTGCCGGTAACTTCGTCATAACTGATGGTGGCAAGGCCGAGATGGCGTGAAGCGAGATTACCGAGTTCGTGCGACTGGTGCGCTTCCAGCACATAGGACTGCAACAGCGTGTCGTCGGCAACGCCCTGCAAATGGATGCCGTGGTTGGCAAAAATATGCCGGTCGTATTTGAGATGCTGGCCGACGATTCTGGGCACGGCGTTTTCCAGCACCGGCCTGAGCTTTTCCAGCGCGGCGTCACGATCAAGCTGCTGGGGCACACCGGCATAGCGATGCGCCAGCGGCAGATAGGCGGCTTCACCATAAGGCCCCTGTGGGCCCGGCGCCAGCGCAAACGAGATGCCGACAAGCTCCGCCTGCATCGCATTCAATCCGGTGGTTTCGGTATCGAGCGCAAAGCGCGGTGCCGCCGTGAGCCTGGCCACCCAGCGGTCGAGCGCGTCTTCAGTCAGCAGTGTTTCGTAGTGTGCCCGATGGTCACCGCTGGTGTCCTGTTCGGTGAGGGGCGGTGTATCCGTCGCAGCGGCGTCCAGCTCACGCAGCCAGCTGCGGAATCCAAAACGTGTGAACAGCGCACGCTGTACCCCGGCATCGGCGGGACGCGGCGTCAGGGATTCGAGCGCAAACGGCAGGGCGACATCGGTCTTGATGGTGATGAGCACACGCGCCTGCGGCAGCCAGTCACGGGCGGCGCGCAGGTTATCGCCGACCACGCCTTTGATGGTTTCGGCATGCATCATCAGGTTGTCGAGCGAGCCATATTCGGCGAGCCATTTCACCGCAGTTTTCGGGCCGACCTTGGCCACGCCCGGTACGTTGTCCACGCTGTCGCCGATCAGCGTGAGGTAGTCGATGATGCGTTCCGGCGGCACGCCGAACTTGCTGTTCACCCCGGCAATATCGAGCGTTTCCTCGCTCATGGTGTTGACCAGGGTGACGTGGTCGTCCACCAGCTGCGCCATGTCCTTGTCGCCAGTCGACACAATGCTGCGCACCCCCAGGCGCGTGGCCTCCACCACCAGCGTGCCGATCACGTCGTCGGCTTCCACGCCTTCCACCGCAATCAGCGGCCAGCCTTCGGCGCGCACTGCCTCGTGCAGCGGTTCGATCTGGCTGCGCAGATCGTCCGGCATGGGGGGGCGGTTGGCCTTGTATTCGGGATAAAGATCGTCGCGAAAGGTTTTGCCCTTCGCGTCGAACACGCAGGCGATATAATCAGCCGCGTAGTCACGGCGCAGTTTGCGCAGCATCGCGAGCACGCCTTTAATGGCATGGGTCGGTTCACCGGCCGCATTGCGCAGATCGGGCAGTGCGTGAAACGCGCGATAAAGATAAGACGAACCGTCCACCAGCAGCAGGGTTTTGGGTTTATCGCTCATGGTGGGGGGTATACCGATAGAGACTGTTCACGAGGCGTTCAACATGCACCTGGATAAATTGCCGACCAATGCGGATCCTGCACGGGCGGCCGAGATCGATTACTCGGCGCGCGAGTCATGGCGGATGCTGGGAATTATGGCAGAGTTCGTCGAGGCGACCGAACGGCTCGCATCGATCCGTCCGGCAGTATCGATCTTCGGCAGCGCCCGCACCCCGGCCGATCACGCCTACTACATGCTCACCGAAGACATTGCGCGGCGCTTGTCCGACGCCGGCTTCTCGGTCATTTCCGGCGGCGGTCCCGGCATCATGGAGGCGGCCAACAAGGGCGCGTATTTCGGCAAATCGCCCAGTGTCGGCCTGAACATCCAGCTGCCGCACGAACAGTCCGGCAATGCCTACCAGGACATCAGCCAGACCTTCCAGCACTTTTTTGCACGCAAGGTCATGTTCGTCAAATTCGCGGCGGCCTATGTGGTGATGCCCGGCGGCTATGGCACCCTCGACGAATTGACCGAAGCGCTGACCCTGGTGCAGACCGGAAAAATCCCGCGCATCCCCATCATTCTGGTGGGCTCGAAGTTCTGGGCGGGATTTGTCGAATGGGCCAAAACCACGCTGGTGAACGAGGGCATGATTTCGGCAGAAGACATCGATCTCATGCGCATCATCGACGAGCCTGCCGAAGTCGTCGATGCGATTTTCAGCCATTACGAAAAGCGCGGTTTCATGCCGTCGCTGGCCGAACGCGAGATACAACTCAATCTGTGAGCTACAGTTCAAGTCGGTACTGTGCAAACCGCTTTACACCGGAGTCCTTCATGCGCCCCTCGTTGCTGATCCTGACACTGCTGCTTTCCACCCCGGCCATGGCGGCCGGCCCGGCGGATCGTCCGCCCGATCTCAAACCGGTTCCCGGCGGAGTACCCGGGCCGGACGATGCACCCCCGGTCACCATCAAGGAAAGCAAGCAGGGCAGCGTTATCGAGTACCGCGCCAATGGCAAGCTTTACATGCTCAAAGTCATCCCGCGCGTGGGCAAGCCCTATTACCTCATGGATCGCAATGGCGACGGCGCATTTGCCCGTCACGAAGGTCCCGGCTCCGGCCTCACGCCGCCGATGTGGGTGGTCAAGGAATTCTGAGCCGCTTTCCGCTCGGGCGGAATGAACCCGGGCAGATTGAATACCATGCGCTCGATGGTCAGGCTGCCCGAAGCCTGAGGTTTGCCGGGGTAAAATCCGCGCCATGACCTCTACCCGTAATCAAGACATCCCCCGTCAAGTGGCTGCCGCCCAGGGCTATCAGTGGCTGCTAACCGGTTTCGGGCTATACCGCAAAAATCCCCTGCTGCTGTCTGCCGGATTCGGCGCGCTGTTTGGTTTTACCGCCTTGCTGGCGCTGATTCCACTGCTGGGGGGCGCACTGTCCGAACTGGTTTCCCCGCTGATCGCGGCCGGATTCATGGCGGCTTATCGCGTGCTGGACCAGAACCGCACGCTGGAGTGGTCGCATTATCTGGCGGGGGTGCGCGGCCCGCTGATTCCACTGATGACCCTGGGTGCGGTGCAATTGCTGGGCATGCTGCTGATCGGCCAGGTCATGTTCAAGATGGGTTTCGATCCGCAGGCGGTGGCTGCTATCGCCCGCCGCAGCGACGCATCGCCGCAGGAACTGCAAGCCTTGATGAACCAGATTCTGCAGGCCGCCCTGACCGGGCTGGCGCTGTTTGCCCCGTTGCTCATGGCAACCTGGTTTGCGCCCGCGCTGATCCTGTTCGGCGGCGCGCGTCCCGCCACTGCGCTGGGGATCAGTATCAAGGCCGCGTTGCGCAACTGGGCACCGATGCTGGTCAACAGTCTGGTATTGGGGCTGTTGTTGATGCTGGCCTACGTGATTCCCTACGGGATCGGGCTGCTGTTTGCCATGCCGCTGCTGTTTGCGTCGCTGTACGCGTCGTATCAGGCGATTTTTGCGGTGTGGGCAGACGACACTGCCAGCGATTGAAGCAGCTGTTCGCGCCCGGAGCATGAGGCTGGCCGGTCGCAGCGGGTCGGGGAGGTGACTGGATATTCGGATACGCTTGTTTTAAGATAGCGCAGTCTTTTTTGTCCCCTTGCTTCCATGATTCTGTCCCGCACCAGTCAATACGCCGTACAGGCGCTGATTTACATGGCGACCCAGCCCGCAGCGACGCCGGTGCTGAACAAGGATATGGCGGCCAAGCTGGGCGTGCCTGCACCGTATCTGGCCAAAATCCTGCAAAACCTGGCGCGTGGCAATCTGCTGTTTTCGTTTCGTGGCCGACTGGGCGGGTTTTGCCTGCGCGAAAACGGGGCTCAGGTGACCCTGATGCAGATTCTGCTGCTAACCGAGGGGCCGACATTCACCCAGAACTGCCTGCTCGGCCTGAAAAAATGCAGTGATGAAACCGCCTGCCCGTTGCATACCCGCTGGATACCGGTGAAGAAAAAAATCATGGATGTGCTGGAAGACACCACGCTGAACAAACTGGCGCGTGCGGTCGAATCCGGAAAATATCGCCTGGCCGACGTGCCGGCGCAACTGTTCGAGCCGGTATGACGATGCGTACACTTTTGTTTGCAGGGTGTGCCGCCCTGGCTCTGCTCACCGCCTGCCGGCCCGCGCCGCCCCCGGCTTTTCAGACGACGGATATTACCGGCGCGGCGTTTGCCCGTGATTTCAGTCTCACTGACCACCACGGCCAGCCGCGCACCCTGGCCGATTTCAACGGCAAGGCGGTGGCACTGTTTTTTGGCTACACGCACTGCCCGGATGTCTGCCCCACGACGCTGGCAGATTTTGCGACGGCCTTGCAGCAGATGGGGCCGCTGGCGCAACAGGTGCAGGTCATCTTCGTCACACTCGATCCCGAGCGTGACACGCCCGCCGTGTTAAAGCAGTTTGTGCCTGCGTTCAATCCGGATTTTCTGGGGATGACGGCTGATACGGACGGGATTGCGCGGGTGGCAAAAGAGTACAAGGTGGTCTATCAAAAGACCTCGGTTCAGGGTGCGGGCGATTATTTGCTGGATCACAGCGCGGGAACGTATGTCCATGATCCGCAAGGCAGAATCCGGCTACGCATGGCCTATGGCAGCACGCCGGACGTGATTGCTCACGATCTGACCCTGCTGCTGGCGCCACGCTGAAACCGGGCCACCGCCTTGCGGCGGGCGGGGTGGCTGACATATAATCCCGCTGTTTTTTAATATAAGCATATTCTGTTAAGCGCGGCGGTAGTGAGTGGGCTCGCGCATTCGGGCACAGGAGCGGTCATGGCGGGTACCACGTATTCCGGGGTAGAGCAGTACAACTTCGATATCGTCAAAAAATTTGCAGCGATGTCGCTGGTTTGGGCGGTGATCGGCATGTTCGTCGGCGTGTATATCGCCTCGGAACTGGCCTGGCCCTTCCTCAATTTCGACAGCCCGTACTTCTCGTTTGGCCGTTTCCGCCCGGTGCACACCACCTCGGTGATTTTCGGTTTCGGCGGCTCGGCCCTGTTTGCCACCTCGTATTACGTCGTCCAGCGCACCTGCCAGACCCGCCTCATGTCCGACGGCATGGCGAGCTTCACGTTCTGGGGCTGGATGGCGATCATCGTGCTGGCCGACATCAGCTACGTGCTCGGCTATACCCAGTCGCGCGAATACGCCGAGATGGAATGGCCGATCGACCTGCTGATCGAAGTCGTGTGGGTGACCTATCTGATCCTGTTCGTCGGCACCATCATGCGCCGCAAGCAACCGCACATTTACGTCGCGAACTGGTTCTATCTCGCATTTATCCTCGCGACCGCCTTGCTGCACACCTTCAACAACCTGGCGATGCCCATCGACCTGTTCTCGATGAAGTCGTACAGCCTGTTTGCCGGCACGCAGGACGCGATGACGCAGTGGTGGTACGGCCATAACGCGGTCGGCTTCTTCCTCACCGCCGCCTTCCTCGGGATGATGTATTACTTCGTGCCGAAGCAGGCTGGGCGCCCGATCTATTCGTATCGCCTGTCCATCGTCCACTTCTGGGCATTGAGCTTCATGTACATGTGGGTCGGTGCGCACCACCTGCACTGGACCGCGCTGCCCGACTGGACTAGCTCCTTGGCCGCCGCGTTCTCGATCCTGCTCCTGATGCCGTCGTGGGGCGGCATGATCAACGGGATCATGACGCTCTCGGGCGCGTGGGACAAACTGCGCACCGACCCGGTGATGCGCTTCATGATCGTCGCGCTGTCGTTCTACGGCATGAGCACGTTCGAAGGCCCGATGATGTCACTGAAGGAAGTGAACGCACTGTCGCACTACACCGACTGGACCATCGGTCACGTTCACTCCGGTGCACTGGGCTGGGTCGCGATGATCTCGTTCGGCTCGCTGTATCACATGATGCCCAAGCTGTGGGACACCAAAATCTACAGCCAGAAGCTGGTCGAATGGCATTTCTGGCTCGCCACGCTCGGCATCATCCTGTACATCGTCGCGATGTGGATCTCCGGCATCACCCAGGGCGTGATGTGGCGCTCGTTCGACGAGTTCGGCAACCTGCAGTATTCGTTCGCCGAGTCGGTCGCGCAGATGGTGCCGTTCTACAAGATGCGCGCGATTGGCGGCATGTTCTTCCTCGCCGGTACGCTGCTGATGACTTACAACATGTTCATGACCATCCGTCAGGGCAAGCGTGAATCGGCTGCACTCGAAGCCAAGCTGGCCGCCAAGCTGGCGCACGCCTGAACCCGGATTTTCTTATGATGAATTTCAACTTCAAACACGAATGGATCGAAACCAACATCGGCCTGATGGCTGTGTTGACCATGCTGGCGATCAGCGTCGGCGGGCTGGTGGAAATCGCGCCGCTGTTCTTCATCGACAAGACCATCGAAAAAGTCGAAGGCGTGCGCCCCTACACGCCGCTGGAGCAGCGCGGCCGTGACATTTATCAGCGCGAGGGCTGCTACACCTGCCATTCGCAGATGATCCGCCCGTTCCGCGACGAAAAGCTGCGCTATGGCCACTATTCGCTGGCGGCCGAATCGCAGTACGACCATCCCTTCCAGTGGGGCTCCAAGCGCACCGGGCCCGACCTTGCGCGCGTCGGCGGCAAGTACTCGAATGAATGGCACGTGCAGCACTTGATCGCGCCGCGTTCGATGGTGCCCGAGTCGGTGATGCCGAACTACCCCTGGCTGCTGGCCACGCCGCTGGATATTTCCGACATCACCAGCCGGATGAAAGCGCTGCGCAAGGTGGGCGTGCCGTATTCGCTGAACCAGGCCGAATACGACGCCAACGTCAAACAGTTTGGCGAGACCGTGGCCCAGCAACTGCACATTCCCGACGCGAAAAAGAATCTGGTCGAACAGTCCAACTTTGGCAACTACGACGGCAACCGCGCAGGCATTTCGGAAATGGACGCGCTGGTCGCGTATCTCCAGATACTGGGCACCATGGTGGATTTCAGCAAATACGACGATGACGCTTTCGTCGGTGACCGCTGAGACTGGGTAGCCAGCACATGGAATGGTTGATGTGGTTTTCCCGACCTGAAAACACCAAGCCGCTGGCGCTGCTGATTTTTTTCTTCACGTTTATCGGCATCGTGGTCTATGTCTACGGTAGCAAAAAGCGCAGCGCAGAGCTGGAAGCGCATCGCGACATACCGTTTCTGGACGAAAAGCAGGACATGAAAGACAAGCAATGAGCGAACAAAAACTCCAATCGCAAACCGTGCAGACGACCGGCCACGCCTGGGACGGCGACCTGCAGGAATACAACAATCCGCTGCCGACCTGGTGGGTGTACACCTTCTATGCCACGGTGGTGTTTGCCATCATCTACTGGACGATCTACCCGTCGTGGCCGATAGGCAAGGGCTGGCTGGGCGGTGCGTCCGATATTACGTATATCAACAGCGCGGGCGAAACCAAAACCCACAGCTGGAATACCCGTGCGCTCTATCTGGAAAAAATGAACGCCGCTGCGCTGGAACAGAAGCCCTACTTTGACAAGGTTTCGTCCATGTCGTACCAGCAGGTTGCGCAGGACCCTGAGATCAATGGCTTCATCCAGTCGGCGGGCAAATCGCTGTTTGCCGACAACTGCGCGCCCTGCCACCAGGCGGGCGGGCAGGGCAAGCTGGGGTTTTTTCCCAACCTGACGGACGACGACTGGCTGTATGGCGGATCGTTTGACGCCATCCACGCAACCCTGGTTGGCGGACGTCGTGGCTACATGCCGAACTTCAGCGAGGTGCTATCCGCTGCGCAGATAGACCAGCTGGCGAATTATGTCGGCAGCCTGTCGGGAATCGATCACGATGCGGCCAAGGCGGCAGCGGGCGATGCCTTGTTTCACAGCGATACCGCTGCCTGCTTCTACTGCCATGGCGGCGATGCCAAGGGGCGCAAGGAAATCGGCGCGCCGAACCTCACCGACCGGATCTGGCTGTGGGCGGACGTGCCTGCGGCCACGGCGGGCGAAGGCAAGCTCGCGGCGATACGCGGCGTGATTACCAATGGCCTGAACAAGGGCGTGATGCCTGCGTGGGCGGGTCGGCTTTCGCCCGAACAGATCAAGGTGTTGACGGTCTATGTGCATGAACTCGGCGGGGGACTCTGAGGATCGCGCTGTCGTCTGAGCCGGGCCCCCGTTCGCGGGGGCTTTTGCTTGGAGCGGGTATCGCATCACCATTATGCAGTCAGGCTTAGAAGATCAGGTTGGCCCGTACCAGCAGCGCATCCCGATTTTTACGCGCTCGGTCAAGGGCAAGTTTCGCCGCTTCAAGACGGCGATGCTGGTGCTGGCCTATAGCGTCTATTTTCTGCTGCCCTGGCTGCCCTGGGCGCGTGCCGATGCGCCCAGCCAGTCGGTGCTGTTCGATATCCCGGGCCGCCGCTTCCTGATTTTTGACCTGACGGTGTATCCGCAGGATGTCATCTGGCTGGCGCTGCTTCTGTTCATTGCCGCGATACTGCTGTTTTTTGTCACGGGTCTGGTCGGGCGGGCGTTCTGCGGCTATTTCTGTTTTCAGACCCTGTGGACCGACTGCTTCATCTGGATTGAGCAGCGGATACAGGGCGAGCGTCCCGCTCGCGTTCGCCTGTTCCGCCAGCCGTGGAACCGAGAAAAAATCCTCAGGATCGGTGCCACGCATCTGGCCTGGGGCGTGCTGTCATTCTGGACGGCGCTGACCTTTGCCGCCTACTTCGCGCCCGCGCCGCAGCTGCTGGTGGATTTTTTCACCGGGCAGGCGGCACTGGCGGCCTACATCACCGTCAGCGTGCTGACCGTGACGACGTATGCGGCAGCCGGGCTGATGCGCGAACAGATCTGTACGTATGTGTGTCCCTACGGGCGTTTTCAGAGTGTCATGTACGAACCCGAAACGCTGGCGGTGCATTACGACGCCCGGCGGGGTGAATCGCTGCATGGTCGTGCCAGCGCGCGCGCCGGGCAGCGTACCCACGCCGAACGTCAGGCCAAAGCGCTGGGGGATTGCGTGGATTGCGGCCTGTGCGTGCAGGTGTGCCCGGCAGGGATCGACATCCGTGACGGGCTGCAATACAGCTGTATCTCGTGCGGGCTGTGTATTGATGCCTGCAACACCATCATGGATTCGTTCAATTTTCCGCGTGGTCTGATCCGTTACGATTCGGAAAAAAACCTGGCAAGCGCGGCGCCGCAGCCGCCCCGCCTGCACTGGAAGCGCCTGAAAGTAGTGGGCTATGGTCTTGCGCTGGTCGTCATGGTGAGCGGGCTGGGCGTCAGCATCGCCACCCGCAGCAGTTACGACCGGGCGATCAGTCAGGTACGTCAGCCGCTGTATGTGGTGCTGTCCAATGGCGACATCCGCAACCGCTATCAGGTGCGCATCACCAACAAGGCGTCGCACGACCAGACCTATGCCATCAGCGCGCGCGGCCTGCCAGCGGGCGCGCTTGATCTGGGGCATTTCAGCACCCTGACCATCAAGCCGGGACACAGCGGCCTGGTGCTCGCCAGTGTGCGCCTGCCACCTGTGCAGGCAAACCGCATCCAGCATTTCGATCTTCTCATCACGCCTCTGGGCCAACCGGCGGAAATCCGCGCCGAAGCCGTTCGATTCGACAGCCCGGGTGACCCGACATGAATACCCTGACCACACTTTTTGGCGGCCTCGCAGGCGTGCTGGTGCTGTATGCGCTGGGCGGACGGATACGCCGTCTGCCCCCCCTGTTGCGCGCCGCGCTTGCCGGGGGGGTCCCCCTGCTGGTGTACTTTGTTTACAGCATCGGGCGCTGGTCGGGGCTGGATGTCGCCGCCATGCATCTCTCGGTGTTTATGGTGGCCGCGCTCATGCTGTTTGCCCTGAGCCAGTTTCGCCGCGACCTGCACTGGGCCCCCAAGCTACTGACCGGTTTCTTTATTGGACTGGTGTTTCTCAACGCCAGCCTGCTTTACATCGCCACCCAGGGTTTGCCCGAGCCGATTTCCAGCTGGTGGCTGAAAAGTGATGGCGGCAAGGTATACAGCGGGTTTTCCGGGGTGGTGCCGCATGGTGAAAATGCAGCCAAAGGCGTCTCGTCTGCGTTGAGCGAAGCCCACCAGCAATCCGTGCTGGGCTGGAAAGTCGAGATCACCGGGCTGGACGCCGCAGGGCTGACACGGCTGGTGCGCGTGCGCGTCAGTGATCGAACCGGGCTGCCGGTCGAGCGGGCTGACGCCCGCATCAACCTGCTGCGCCCCGGCACAACCGAGGCCAGCCACAGCGTTGAACTGCAGCGCGTTGACGCCGGTGTTTACGGCGGCGTGCTGGAGCTGCCTGCGCCGGGTCGCTGGCTGGCAGAACTCAGGCTCGTCCGCAACGGCGAACTGACTTTTCGCAGTGTCCAGGAAATCGCCCAGCCATGAACGGCATCATGGGCTTTCTCTTCGTCCTGTCCGGGATATTTGTGCTGCTGATTGTGGCGGGCATTTTCTGGGCCATCAAAAGCGGCCAGTTCGACGACATGGAAGGCCCGGCCGAACGCATCCTGATGGACGAGGATGATCCACGATTGCCGGGACGCAAGCCCGAAACCGGCGCGGACGGATACCCAAAATCCGGCAAGTAAATTAGAATTCGCTAACCTTTAACGGAGTGCACGCATGAAACAGTATCTGACCTTCCAGAATTTACCGATGGTGGTGGTGACCGGGCTGATCATCTGGGCCTGGATCAGTATTCTGTCGGTGCTGATTGCCTCGTTTTTCTGAACCGGCGTTTCGCCCATGACAAAGCCCCGCTTCGGCGGGGCTTTGTCATGGGCGGGCGCTGAGGCTCAGGCGGCGAGGGCGCTGCGCATTTTCTGCAGGGCGCGCACCTCGATCTGGCGGATGCGTTCGGCGGATACACCGAATTCGGCTGCCAGGTCATGCAGCGTGGCGGTGGCGTCTTCCGTCAGCCAGCGCGCTTCGATGATGCGGCGGCTGCGTTCGTCCAGATCCCCCAGTGCAGCAGCGAGTCCACTATGGTGCTGATGCTCGTTCTGCTTGCGTTCCAGCAGCTGCGCCGGGTTTTCGTCCGGGCTCGCCAGATAGGCCAGCGGGCTGTAGCTTTCTTCGCCGTCGTCAAAGGTCGGGTCGATGGCAATATCATGACCGGACAGGCGCGTTTCCATTTCCAGCACGTCAGCGCGCGAGACATTGAGTTCGCGCGCCATGCTGTCGGCCTCTTTCAGCGTCAGCGCATTGAGCGACTGCTTGAGACTGCGCAGGTTGAAAAACAGCTTGCGTTGCGCCTTGGTGGTGGCGACTTTCACCAGCCGCCAGTTGCGCAGCACGTATTCGTGGATTTCGGCACGGATCCAGTGCAGGGCAAACGAGACCAGACGCACGCCGCGATCCGGGTCGAAACGCTTGACCGCTTTCATCAGACCGATATTGCCTTCCTGGATGAGGTCGGCGTGCGGCAGGCCGTAGCCCAGGTAATGACGGGCGACGCTGACAACGACACGCAGATGCGAAACGACCAGCTGGCGCGCAGCATCGACATCTTGATGCTCATGCCAGGCGCGCGCATAGCGCTGCTCCTCTTCCTGGCTGAGCAGGGGATAGCGGTTCACGGTCTGGATGTAGCTTTCCAGGCTGTACGCGGCTGGAATCGGCAGATTCATGGCTGGGTTCATATGGGTTCACTCCTTGCGGTTATTTTAGCACTCTCGATAACCGAGTGCCAAAGCGGCGCGAAGTTCACTGTTCGATCCGTTGCTCTCAACTATTAGAGTCTGACATGGAAAGCAATTAATTTCGGGAACCGTGGAACAAAGGCAAACGAGTCGGCCAAAAGTCACCACTCAAGCTCCGTGCAAGGCTTCAGGGCCAACGCCTGCCTGATCGGCGTTTCATCTGATTGAAACCTGACTGTCCTAAGCTCTTGTGTCCCGCTCGATCCGAGCCGGAGGCCATGCCATCACGATACCCACAGGAGCCACTTCCATGCCCATCCGCACCCCCGCCACGTTCACCCAGTCCGCCCTGACGCTCGCCGTTCTGGCGGCGCTTCCCGTCCTTGCCCATGCCGACAGGCCGCATTCCGGAGAATCGCATTTCCAGCGCATCGCCACCTATGTGGTCTGCGAGAACACCAGCTGCGACACCGACGTGGTCGAGGAGACCGTGGCCGAAATCGTCGCCGTCAGCCGCGATGGCAAAACCCTGGTCTACACCGACAGCCCGACCGGCAACATCGGTTTCG
>JAJXUA010000156.1 GCA_021783275.1 Pseudomonadota bacterium | reverse complement strand
ACTGGCGCACTTCTACTCGGAGCATCAGTATTGCTCCTGCTCCAGGGCTTAATTCGGGATCTCTGGATAATCTCCCGCCGGAACCGCCAGTCTCAGGTTGGCGCGCATCAAGAAGCCTTGTGCATGTGCGTTGAATCGACAGTTGGTGTAACGGGCGTTCTCGCAGGCCTCATCATCCTCGGCAGCTCAATCGACTCAACACTTTCTGCCAATCCTCTGCTCATCAGCTTCCTGACAATTGACGTTCTGACCATCGGCTTCGCAATCAAGGACTTCATCCTTGAGTTGCGGCCCTTTCGGATACGCCGGGACAAGGATCACCTAAACATTGTTTTCAGCTGGAAGCGCTAACGACCATTGGCCTAACTCAGGCGTTATATCCCTCCAGAGGTAATCCGCTAGCTGCAACCCTAAACTGGATAGCTTCGGCTGCGCCTCGCAATGACCGTACGGGGTGTGAGCTGATTTCATGACAGCTCAACAATCAGGCTTACTGACACGCGTCAGTCCAGTGTCCACGCCGCCGGGTCTTCCAGCACACCTTTCACCGCCACCAGAAACTGCACTGCATCGCGGCCGTCGATGAGGCGGTGGTCGTAGGTCAGCGCCAGATACATCATGGGGCGGATCACGACCTGACCGTTTTCGGCGATGGGGCGTTCCTGGATGGTGTGCATACCAAGGATGGCGGACTGCGGCGGATTGAGGATGGGGGTGGACAGCAGTGATCCGAAGACGCCGCCGTTGGTGATCGAAAACGTGCCGCCGGACAGGTCGTCGAGGGTGAGGCTGGCGTCCCTGGCGCGCTGGGCGAGCGTGGCGATGGCGGTTTCGATCTGCGCGGCGCTGAGCGTTTGCGCGCGGCGCAGCACGGGCACGACGAGGCCGCGCGGACTGCTGATGGCGATGCCGAGGTCGGCGTCGTCGTGCCAGACGATGTCGTCGCCGTCGATGGCGGCATTGACGACGGGAAACTGCGCCAGCGCCTGGCACACGGCGCGAACAAAAAACGACATGTAGCCGAGCTTGACGCCATGCCGGGCTGCGAATTCGGTCTTGTAGCGCTGACGCAGATCGTTCACCACCGCCATGTTCACTTCGTTGAAGGTGGTGAGCATGGCGGTGCTGTGCTGGGCAGCGACCAGGCGTTCGGCCACGCGGCGGCGCAGACGCGACAGGGGTTCGCGACGCGCGCTGTCCGATGTGCCGATGGGTGATGAGCCGGACGGAGCTATTGCCACCGCCGCAGGTGCAGTGTTCGGGATCGGGGGCGTGGGGTCACTTCGAAGTGGGTAGCCCTGGGGCGCGCCTGCTGCCGGTGCATTGGATAGCTTCGCTACGTGTATGCCCTGCGGAGTGCTGGATTGCTTCGCTTCGCTCGCAATGACGGACGATTCAACGCCACGTGGCTGCGTGCCGCCCTCGCCGGTCTCGATGACGGCGACCACATCATCTGCCTTGACGACCGCGCCTTCGGGCTGGCGCAGTTCGATCAGGATGCCGGAAGCCGGGGCGGGAATTTCCAGAATCACCTTGTCGGTTTCCAGATCGACCAGCGCTTCGTCGCGCGCGACGGCATCACCGGCCTGTTTGCGCCAGGTCAACAATGTGCCACTGGCGACCGAGTCCGACAGCGCGGGGACGCGCACTTCAATTTTCATGGCCAGCCTCTAATGCATCGTGGATCAGCGCGTCCAGCTCGGCGCGGTGGCGCGAGGCGTAGCCGGAAGCCGGCGCGGCGGCTGCGGGGCGACCGGCATAGTGGAAGCGCTGCCCGGCGGGCGCGCAATGGTTGAGGTGATGCAGGGTCTGGTACCAGGCGCCCTGGTTCATCGGCTCTTCCTGCGCCCAGACCAGGGTGGCGGCCTGCGGATACGCGGCCAGAATTTCGCGCAGACGTGATTCGGGGAAGGGATAAAGCTGTTCGACACGCACCAGCGCGATCTGATCCAGCCCGCGCGCCTCGCGCGCCGCTTCCAGATCGAACCAGACGCGACCGCTGCACACGACAACGCGCGTGGCGCTGACCGGATGCCGCACATCATCGATCACAGTCTGGAATTCGCCCCCGGCCAGATCGCCCAGCGCGGAGACCGAAGCGGGATTGCGCAGCAGGCTTTTGGGGGTAAAGATCACCAGCGGCTTGCGCAGCGGGCGCAGCATCTGCCGCCGCAGCAGGTGAAACATCTGCGCGGGCAGCGTGGGCACACAGACCTGGATATTGTCCTGCGCACACAGCTGCAAAAAGCGTTCGATGCGCGCCGAGGAGTGCTCGGGCCCCTGCCCTTCGAGCCCGTGCGGCAGCATCAGCGTCAGCCCGCACAGCCGCCCCCATTTGGCTTCGCCGCTGGCGATGAACTGGTCGATCACCACCTGCGCGCCGTTGGCAAAGTCGCCGAACTGCGCCTCCCACACCACCAGCGTGTCGGGGTCAGCGGTGGCGTAGCCGTATTCGAAGGCGAGCACGGCTTCTTCGGACAGCAGTGAATCGATGACGGTGAAATTGCCCTGCCGGTCGTGCAGGTGTTCCAGCGGAATGTAGACGCCGCTTTGCCGCCGTTCGCGCTTCTGGTCGTGCCACACGGCATGGCGGTGAAAGAAGGTACCGCGCGCCGAATCCTGGCCCGAGATGCGCACATTGAGGCCCAGGTCGAGCAGGCTGGCATAGGCGAGCGTTTCGGCGTAGCCCCAGTCGAGCGGCAGTTCGCCGCTGTGCATCTTGCGGCGGTCGTCGAGCACTTTTTGCACCCGGGAGTGCAGTTCCACTTCGTGGTGCAGCGTGGTTACGCGCGCACCCAGAAAATCGAGCCGCGCACGCGATAGCGCAGTGGCAGGCCCGGGGCCGGGCTGACGGAAACGCGACCAGTCCACGCTGTAGGTTTCGCGGAAATCCGATACCGCAGGTGCCGACAGCGATTCGCCGGCTTCGAGCCGGGCGCGGCAGGCATCGACCATATGATCGGCATCGTCCTGGCGCAGCACGCCCTCGTCCACCAGCTTCTGCGCATACAGCGTGCGCGTGCCGGGATGCGACTGTATGCGGCGATACATCATCGGCTGGGTGGCGAGCGGTTCGTCCTGCTCGTTGTGGCCGTGGCGGCGATAACACACCAGGTCGATGAAAACATTCTTGTGGAAGGTGTAGCGGAAATCGACCGCGGTGCGCACCGCAAACGCCACCGCCTCGGGGTCATCGCCGTTGACGTGCAGCACTGGCGCTTCGACCATCTTCGCCACGTCGGTGCAATACAGCGTCGAGCGCACATCACGCGGGTCGGAGGTGGTAAAGCCGATCTGGTTGTTGATCACCACATGGATCGCACCGCCGTTGCGGAAACCGCGGGTCTGCGACATGTTGAGCGATTCCATCACCACGCCCTGCCCCGACAGCGCCGCGTCGCCGTGCAGGATCACCGGCACGACCTCGTAGCCGAGCACGTCGCCGCGCCGGTCCTGACGCGCGCGCACCGAGCCGCGCACCACCGGATGCACGATTTCCAGATGCGAGGGGTTGAACGCCAGCGCCAGATGCACCGGCTGGTTGGCAATCACCACGTCGGTGGAAAATCCCTGGTGATATTTCACGTCGCCCGACAGCGGGCCGTCCTCTCCACTAGGTTCTTCATACAGGCTGTCGAGCGGGCGGCCCATGATATTGGCCAGCACATTGATCCGCCCACGGTGCGCCATGCCCATGACGATTTCGCGCGCGCCGTGACGGGCACAGCGCGAGATCACCAGATCGAGCAGCGGGATCAGGCTTTCGCCGCCTTCCAGCGAAAAACGTTTCTGCCCGACATGCCGCGTGTGGAGGAATTTTTCCAGAGTTTCGGCATCGGTCAGGCGTTTCAACAACTGCT
>JAJXUA010000053.1 GCA_021783275.1 Pseudomonadota bacterium | reverse complement strand
ACCCGCGTGGCGGTGGCAATTTCGATCACCGCGCCATAGGGGGTGGGCGCGGCATGCGCCCGAAGCTCGGGAATCAGGGCGGTTTCATCAGGTGCCAGGAGCGTCCCCAATTCTTCCAGCGGAGGTAATCCGGACAGGGTATCGAGTCCCAGATCGCTCAGAAAATGGGACGTGGTGCCAAACAGCGCCGGACGCCCCGGTACGTCACGATGGCCGATGGCTTCGATCCAGCCACGTTCTTCCAGCGTTTTGACGATGTTGGGGTTGACCGACACGCCCCGGATGTCTTCGATATCGCCGCGTGTGACGGGCTGGCGATAGGCAATGATGGCGAGCGTTTCCAGCACCGCGCGGGAATAGCGCGGCGGTTTTTCATTTTTAAGTCGACTCAGCCAGGGCTGCATCTCGGGGCGCGTCTGGAAACGCCAGCCGTCTGCCACCTGTACGAGTTCGACGCCCCTGCCCTGCCAGTCGCTGCGCAGGGTGTCGAGCGTCTGCTGCAAAAGCTCGCCCGGCACGGCGGGTTCAAACATGCGCCCCAGTTCGGCCAGCGACAGGGGTTCAACAGCGACCAGCAGCGCGGCTTCGAGCACACGCTTCAGGTCGTCAGCGGAATCATGCGGTTGAAGATTCATGCAGCCTCACATAAATGGGAGCAAAGGCCTCGGCCTGGGTCACGTCGAGCAGGGTTTCCTTGGCGAGTTCGAGCACGGCCAGAAAGGTGACGACGAGTTCATGCACGGTGGAGGCTTCCGGAAACAAGTCCTTGAATTCCATGAATTCACCCGGAAGCAGCCGTTTCAATATCCGGCTCATGTGTTCGCGGATCGACAGTTCCTGGCGGCCGATGTGGTGGTGGGTGCGGTTTTTGGCGCGCGACAGGATCGCGAGCCAGGCGGCGGCGAGTTCTTCGGGGTGGATGCTCGGCATCTGCCGCGCCGCCGCAGGCAAAAACACGCTGACGGTTTCGAAATCCCGCCCGGCCTGCGGCAGGCTGTCTAGCGTCTGGCCGGCCAGCTTCATCTGCTCGTATTCCAGCAGGCGGCGCACCAGTTCGGCACGCGGGTCGTCGCCTTCGTTCACGTCTTCGGCCTGCTCGCGGCGCGGCAGCAACATGCGCGATTTGATATCAATCAGCATGGCGGCCATCAGCAGGTATTCGGCCGCCAGTTCCAGCCGGGTGGCGTGGGCGGCTTCGACATAGGCCATGTACTGGCGGGTCAGCTCGGCCATGGGGATGTCGAGCACGTCCAGATTCTGGCGGCGGATCAGGTACAGCAGCAGGTCGAGCGGGCCTTCGAATGCATCGAGAATGACCTCCAGCGCATCCGGCGGGATGAAGAGGTCGAGCGGCATCTGGTCGAGGGTTTCACCACGCACCTTGACGATGGATGCGGGGACGGCTGATCCGGGGGGATCGAGCAGCAGGGCGGGCGCGTTCATGGCGCTATTTTACCCGAGCCGTCGGGTCGCCCGGTGACCCGGCAACGGGCCGGGCCAAATCTTTATGCGCAGGGCTGGTGCGCTGGGTCAGGTGCGCTTATAGATATCCTCGAAACGCACGATGTCGTCTTCGCCGAGATAACTACCGGACTGCACTTCGATCATGTGCAGATCGACCTTGCCGGGGTTTTCCAGCCGATGCGAGGTGCCCAGCGGAATATAGGTCGACTGGTTCTCGGTCAGCAGACTGATGTCCTCACCGCAGGTGACCCTTGCGGTGCCCGAGACGACGATCCAGTGTTCGGCACGGTGGTGATGCATTTGCAGGCTGAGCTTTTCGCCCGGCTTGACCATGATGCGCTTGACCTGGAAGCGCTCGCCTTCGTCGATGCCTTCGTACCAGCCCCACGGCCGGTACACCTGTTTGTGCAACAGGTGTTCGCAGCGTTTGGCGGCTTTCAGGCGGTCCACCAGTTTCTTCACATCCTGCACGCAGTCTTTTTGGGCCACCAGCACCACGTCGGCGGTTTCCACCACCACCAGACCGGATACGCCCAGCAGGGCGACCAGCCGGGTTTCGGCGCGGACAAAATTGTCGTGGGCGTTTTCCAGCATGACATCGCCGCGCACGGCATTGCCCGCGTCATCCTTGGCGCCCACTTCCCACAGCGCCGACCAGGCACCGATGTCGTTCCAGGCCATGTCGGCGGGTACCACGGCGGCGCAGCGGGTGTGCTCCATCACCGCATAATCGACCGACTCGGACGGACAGGCTTCAAACGCAGCGGGATCGAGACGGACAAAATCCAGATCCAGCGTGGCGGCATCGAGTGCGGCGCGGCTGGCGTCGAGAATATCCGGGCGCAGGGTTTTGAGTTCGTTGAGGAAGTCGGTCGCGCGGAACAGGAACATGCCGCTGTTCCAGAAATAGTCGCCCGACGCCACATACTGCTGTGCCGTCGCCAGATCGGGTTTTTCAACAAACGCCGCGACCTGGTGCGCGCCCACCGTGTTGGCCAGTGCGTCGCCCTTGCGGATATAGCCGTAGCCAGTTTCTGGCGTGGCGGCGACGATGCCGAAGGTGGTGAGATGGCCGTTGCGTGCTGCGTCCGCCGCAACGCGTATGGCCGCGTGAAAAGCCGGCACATCACCGATCAGGTGATCGGCCGGCAGCACCAGCATCAACGCATCCGGATCTGCCCGCGACAGCATCAGCGCCGCCACGGCAATCGCCGGTGCGGTATTGCGTCCGCTCGGCTCCAGCACGATGGCGCGGGGCTGTGCGTCTATCTGGCGCATCTGCTCGGCAATCATGAAGCGGTGTTCGACATTGCACACCATCAGTGGCGCGCCGATTTCCGGCATGTCCGCAAGGCGGCTGACGGTGTCCTGCAACAGACTGTGGTCGCTGGTCAGGGGCAGCAGTTGTTTCGGCAGCGCAGCGCGGGACAGCGGCCACAGGCGTGTACCGGAACCGCCGGAAAGAATGACTGGATGGATAAGGGTCATGACTATGCAGGGCTCGTGTGAGAGTTCGGCGACAGATGGGGTTCAGGATGCGTTGATGCTGTTCCAGCCATAACGGCCGGCCAGCCGGATTGCTTGAAATAACGAAAGCTTGCTATATCACTTGCCGCTTGCTGGCACGGCACGCTATTTTCAGCTCATACACTCCGGTATTTAATCACCAGCCAGACGGCATTTTGCCATGGATTGATCACGCCTTGATGTCAGTTATTATGCCGTGGACTGCCTGTAGACGCAGCAAATACGCTGTTACAGCAATCCGGCCTCAAGAAATTTTTCACCGCGCCGATAATGTTTTCAATACCTGAACGGTCAGGATGGTTTAACGCCACGTGCTGAACTGGTCTATACCGATTGAGTAGATTTCCCTTGTAGTGACTCCCGGACGGGGTGCGAACCCCGGGCTCTCCTCCTCCTGCCACACCGGGTTTTTTGCGGCGCTTCGTGCGCCGCTTTTCTTTGTCCGGCTGTTGCGTGAGCGGCGAATCAGGCTGCATCAATCATGCAGAGTCAGCCTGGATCTAGTCGGGCTCGATCTAGTCAGGCTAGCGACGACCTGTTTTTGCCAGGCTTGCCGGCGTTACGGCCGTGTTTTCACGGGCTTGCTTGATCTGGCTTTCGCGTGCTCCCGTCGGTGCAGGTGTGGCTACGGGCGCAACCAGCGGCGCCTCGGTTTCAGCAAAGGCGCGTATCCCGACCGATTGCCGTGCTTCCGCCAGGGCTTTGGCCGCACGTTCACGTGCTGAGGACGCATCCTGGACCGCCATTTTTTCCTGTCGTGCCCGATCAATGGCTGCCTGATCCGCCACCGCCTTTTTCCGGGCAGCGGCAGCGGCCTGCTCGGCCTGGGCTGCCTTCTTCTGGGCGATCCTGGCCTGCTCGGCCTCGATTTCACGCTGCCGCGCCTCGGCTACGAGTTTGCGCTCGGTGGCTTCGCGTGCTTTTTTGGCTTCCAGACGCGCGCGACCCTGCCGGATATCCGCCTGCATTTTGTCGCTGGTTTCGCGAATGCGGTCAGCGACCGCCTGAAAATCCACTTCCTCGATATTTGAACTGGCCGCCAGCAGCGTGCCCGAAAATAGTGTCAGACAGACCGAAGCCGCCAGACCTGGCAAGCGAATAATCATGGATGTGCCTCCGAAAATGCCGTCAAAACAGGCGCGACAGACGCGCGCCCGGCCTACAGAGGATTAACGGTTCAGTCTGAACTGACTGGATAGGTCATTCATGCCGGAACGGCTTCTTCGAACCCGAGTTTGACCTTGTCGTGGGCGTCGATATCGATCGTGACCCGCCCGCCACCGGCCAGACGGCCAAACAGCAATTCGTCGGCCAGTGCCTTGCGGATCGTGTCCTGGATCAGGCGCGCCATGGGGCGTGCGCCCATCAGGGGATCGAAACCCTGTTTGGCCAGATGGGCTTTCAGCGCATCGGTAAACACGGCTTCGACTTTCTTCTCGTGCAGCTGCTCTTCCAGCTGCATCAGGAATTTATCCACCACCTGCAGGATGATCGGCTCGGAGAGCGCGGCAAACGGAATGATCGCATCCAGGCGATTGCGGAATTCGGGCGTGAACATGCGTTTGATTTCGCCCATTTCGTCGCCGCTTTCGCGCGAATTGGAAAACCCGATCGACGCCCGGTTAAGCATTTCTGCGCCCGCATTGGTCGTCATCACCAGCACCACGTTGCGGAAATCCGCCTTGCGGCCATTGGTGTCGGTCAGCGTGCCATGATCCATGACCTGTAACAGCACGTTGAAAATATCCGGATGCGCTTTTTCAATTTCATCCAGCAAAACAACTGCGTAGGGATGTTTGTTAATCGCTTCTGTCAGCAGTCCGCCCTGGTCGAATCCAACATAACCGGGTGGCGCACCGATCAGCCGTGACACGGCATGACGCTCCATGTATTCCGACATGTCGAAGCGGATGAGCTCGACGCCCAGCACATAGGCGAGCTGGCGCGCGACTTCGGTCTTGCCGACGCCGGTGGGGCCGGAAAAGAGGAAGTTGCCGATGGGTTTCTGCGGATTGCCCAGCCCGCTGCGCGACATTTTGATGGCGCTGGCCAGCGCATCAATCGCGGCATCCTGACCAAAGACCACCGACTTGAGATCGCGATCCAGGGTCTTGAGCGAATTCTTGTCGTCGGACGACACCGTTTTCGGCGGAATCCGCGCGATCTTGGCGATGATGTCCTCGATCTCTTTCGGCGTGATGACCCGCTTCTGCCGCGACTTCGGCAGGATGCGCTGCGCCGCGCCCGCTTCATCGATCACGTCGATGGCCTTGTCGGGCAGATGGCGGTCGTTGATGTAGCGCGCCGACAGGGTCGCCGCTGTGGTCAGCGCCGCGGCGGTGTATTTCACCCCGTGGTGGTCTTCGAAGCGGGATTTCAGTCCGCGCAGGATGGCCACGGTTTCGCTGACCGAGGGCTCGGGCACGTCGATCTTCTGGAAGCGGCGCGACAGCGCATGATCCTTCTCGAAAATGCCACGGTATTCGCTGTACGTGGTCGCCCCGATGCAGCGCAGCTGCCCGGACGACAGCGCCGGCTTCAGCAGATTCGAGGCATCGAGCGTGCCCCCCGAGGCTGCGCCCGCGCCGATCAGGGTGTGGATTTCGTCGATGAACAGGATGGCCTTGGGGTTATCCATCAACTGTTTCAGCACGCCCTTGAGACGCTGCTCGAAATCGCCCCGGTATTTGGTGCCTGCCAGCAACGCGCCCATATCCAGCGCATAGACCGTGCTTTGCGCCAGGATATCCGGCACGGCGCTTTCGATAATGCGGCGCGCCAGCCCTTCGGCAATCGCGGTTTTGCCCACGCCGGCCTCACCCACCAGCAGGGGATTGTTTTTACGGCGGCGGCACAGCGTCTGGATCACACGTTCCAGTTCCAGGTCGCGGCCGATCAGCGGGTCGATCTTGCCTGCCAGGGCCTGGACGTTGAGATTCTGGGCAAAGCTGTCCAGCGGCGAGGCCGCGGTTTCGCCCGTGCTTTCGACCGCTTCATCCGGCCGCGCTGCGGGCTCGCCCTGCGGCGATTTGGTAATGCCGTGGGAAATGAAATTGACGATATCCAGCCGCGACACGCCCTGCTGGGTGAGGAAAAACACGGCGTGCGAATCCTTCTCGCCAAACACTGCCACCAGCACATTGGCCCCGGTGACTTCTTTTTTGCCGGAGGACTGCACATGCAGGATGGCGCGCTGGATCACGCGCTGGAAACCCAGCGTCGGCTGGGTATCGACCTCGCCTTCACCGATGACGGTGGGCGTGTGTTCCTCGATGAACTTGCCGAGCTGCTCGCGCATCGCGTCGAGATTGGCGCCGCAGGCGCGCAGCACTTCCACTGCCGAGGGGTTGTCCAGCATGGCCAGCAACAGGTGTTCCACCGAAATGAATTCGTGGCGTTTCTGCCGCGCGTCCATGAAGGCCATGTGCAGCGTGACTTCGAGTTCCTGGGCAATCATCTAGGCTTCCTCCATCGTACATTGCAGCGGGTGCTGGTGCTCCCGGGCGAAATCAACGACCTGCTCGACCTTGGTGTGGGCGATATCCCGGGGATAGACCCCGCATACGCCCACGCCCTCAGTATGCACTTTGAGCATGATTTGTGTCGCCTGTTCTTGGTCGATACCAAAAAACTTTCTCAGCACATGCACCACGAACTCCATCGGCGTGTAATCGTCATTCAACAGCAACACCTTGTAGAGCGGCGGCGGTTTGACCCGGGTCGCCACAGGTTCGAGCAGAGTGCCACTTTCGCGCTTGATTGCCATCGGTCGGTTCAGTTCTGTTTACGGCTGGTATTTTGCGGGGCTACAGGGATTTTTCAAGCCTGTGACGAGTAGGGCTTAAATTCAGGCCCTGGAAAGCGAGGAGACAGCTGAAATTTCAGGACAAAAAAAATGGGCGGGGGATGAACCCCGCCCAAGTCACTACTCGGAGGATATGCCTACTGCATGGACCGATGCGCCTGAACCGGATTGGTCAGGTGCATCGTGAAAGGAGTGTAGCGCGGACTTGTGACGTTTCCGGGGCAGCCACCGAACCGGCATATGGCCTGAACAGGCCATATGCCGGTTGCCACGACCCGTACCGAGGGCTGGATTGATCCTGACCGGCGCTTATTTAGCCTTGGGTTTCTTGCTGATTTCTGCCCATTTCTCCCGCCAGGCATTCAGGTCTTCATCTTCCAGTTCGAGCTGGATTGCCGCCACTTCCAGCAGCGTCATTTCTTTTTCTTCCAGACGGCGCACCAGTTTCTTGCGCACTCTCGACAGCAGGCGCTCCGTGTCCGCCTTGCTCATTTTTTTGGCTTGTTCGAGATATTCCTCGCTTGGGGTTTTACTCATCATGACCATCCTGGGCGTTGGAAAAGCTGCATCCTAAGTCTGAAATCGATCTGCGCGCTACCCTGGCCATATTTCAGGCGCTCATTGCGCCGTCCCCGAAGCGGGAGTCGCCACACCGGACAGGCGCTCCTGATCCGCCATGTCACGCCAGGTTTCCAGCAGGTTTTCGACCTCGACTTTTTTCAGGCCGGTAAACGGTTCGGCCTGAGCGAGCGCGTCCTGGCAGGACTTGTCGCGGTATTTCGTCATCATTTCACGTGATAGGCCATACAGCGCGACATTGTGGGTACGGCACTGCTGCACCTCGTGGCGGGTGTCCGCGAGTTGCCCTTCGGTCTGTTTTCTGGCGGCTTCGGTTTGTGCCAGCGTGTCGGCCGTGGCGCGTTGCAGGGTCTGGCTTGCCAGCAGGCTGGCTTCGGTGGCGGCGAGTTTTTCCTGCAGCGCGTCCCGCTCGGCTTGCAGGGTCTTCAGTTCGCGCTCGGCGCGGCTGCGCGCGGCGCGTTCGCCGGACAACTGGGCGGCTTTGGCCTTCAGCCCCTCGACCTCCTGTGCCAGTGCATGCTTGTCTGCCAGCGCCGTGGCCTTGTCCTGCTCGGCCTGGTTTCGCGCCTGATCAACCTGCTGCAATTGCTGCTGCATCCGGCGCAGCATCTGCTTTTCGCGGCTCTCGTCCGCCGCACCCGCAGGCACGGCCAGTGTCAGGGCCAGAAGGCCAATCCCTAAATGAAATTTCATTGCAAGGTCTCCACCGGCAGCCCGCCCGGTGCCGCCCCCAGTTTCACCAGCAGGCGCGCCATGTCCAGGTCGGCGACCGAAAACGCCCACCATAGCGGTGGGTGAAATTTTTTATCGCCCCATTCCAGCGGCGCGCCGGCCTGCACCAGCGCTTCAGCCGCAGCGTACTGCCCGTTGGCCGCCGCCACAGCCAGCGGCGACAGGCCTTCGCGGTTGTACAGACGCCAGTCCGGGCGCGCAGCTGCGAGCGCGACAATCACCTCGGGCTTGCCCATCAGCGCCGCAGCGTGCGCCGGGGTGTCGCCGTCGTCGCTTTTCAGGTCGGGATTCGCGCCGGCACGCAGCAGCATTTCGACCAGACGCACATTGCCGTTTTTCGCCGCCAGTCCCAGCGGCGTGTACCCGCGCCCCTTGGTGTCCGGCACCGCACCGGCGTCGAGCAGTATCTGCGCGAGTTCGAGATGTTCGCGGCGGGCGGCTTCGACCAGCGGGGTGTCGCGCCAGTAGTCGCCGATGTTGGGGCTGGCTCCCGCCTTGAGCAGTGCATTGACCGTTTCGAGGTCGCCGCGCCGGGCAGCGTCCATGAGCAGCGCTTCCTCACCACGCTGTTCAGGTGGCAACACCGCGTTGCCGTCTTTCGCAATCAGCGCAAAGCGCTCGGGCGGCGGCCGAAGCCTAGCTTCGCGCGGGGGACGCTCGTTCGCTTCGGTAACCAGCCAGCCGAGTTCGCCGTCGGCCAGCGGCTGGGCGCAGGCCAGTCCGGGCATAAGACCCAGCACGAAAATCAGACCCTTAGAACTTGGCATTGAGATCAAGCTGGAACACATCGATGGCCAGCAGGTCGTTGAGATCGTCGGACGAGGTCCAGCGCGCGGTCAGCCAGGTATTCTTGAACAGCGCGTAGGAACCACCGATCATGAAGCCCTTGTGGCCGGTGCCGCCGAGGTGGAAATCCGAATCGGTGAAGGCATCAAGCACGGCGTCGGATTCGACATAGCGGTAACCGATATACGCCTGCCATTCGTGATCTTCGAGATAGGTGAATTTGGGGTGGCCGACGGTCAGTTTGGCCTGATAGCCGTCGGCGCCCAGATCCAGGCTGTTGTATGCGGTCGCCCGTGCGCGTACTTCGTTTTCGTCGAAGCCGAAGTTATGCGCCCAGTCGAAAGTGCCGATCACGTGGATGGGATAGAAGTCCGCAAAATCGGCGACCAGCGTCACGTTGCCGATACGGAATTCGGAGGCCAGTGCCCAGAGCTCGCTGGTCGCATTTTGATCAATATCGAAAAGCGTGTTCCCTTTTTGCCGGAACTGCGGAGCCGATGCATTGTTGAACGTGTCATTGATCGTCGGGTTGGCGATCCCGGTGACATTTTCATACTGGTAATACGCCGCGCCCAGCCGGAAACGCATGCGGGTGCTGGGAGCCCATTCCACACCGGCCTGCGCGCCGAAAAGCCATTTATCATCCACCCGGGTGCTGGCGTTTTCCTCAATCTCCTGCAGCGGGAACACGCCTGCGGTCACGAAGGGTTTGAGGATGCGCTGCGGATCGAGCGCGCCGGGCGCATAGCTCGCTGCGGCGCCTTCAAAATTCAGATCGTCGTCCCACACCAGGTCGGTCGAAAAGAAGGGATTCGGCAGACGGCCGCCCCATAGCGTCAGGTCGTCAATCGGCGTCAGCTTGAGGAATGCGCGATCAAGCACCACGCTGTACTTGCCGCCGGTATTGCCCAGGGTCTGGTTGGTCGAAACCGGGTCGGAAGTGTTGCCGGTGGTGATGCGCACGCCGACATCGACGCCGCCCGAGACGTTGGCATTGAGGCCCAGACGCAGGCGCACGCGCTCGCGGTGGCGGTCTTCCACCGAATCAACATTCTGTCCGAACGCAGCGAAATCGGCCTCGTTGATCTTGCGCGGGATACCACCCTGAATAATCGTGCCCGGCGAGAGGAAATCACCTTGGTAGCGCAAGCGGATGTCACCCTCCCACTTCAGCCGGTCCAGCCATTCCGGCACGGCATTCACATCGCCCCAGCGTTCGAGCTTGGCCTGCGCCACCACTTCCTGGCGCACCTGCTCGCGGATTTCGCGCTTGACGGTTTCCGGCACGTAGACCACGCGCACCACGTCTTTGGCGTTGTCGGCCTGCGCCGTTGCGGCCTCGGCGGCGGCCGCCTGCGCGGTTTTTTCGGCAGCCTGGGCGCGCGCTTTTGTCAGCATGGCGTCGGCGGCTTCCCGGGTCAGCACTTTTTGCTCGACCAGCAACTCAATCAGATTGAGCGTGGTTTCGTGCAGTTCGTCGATCCGCGCACGACCGTCATCGGCTGCCAGCGCCGGCGCGCTACAGGCCGCAGCCACAGCCAGCACCAGCCATTTTTTTCGCATCATCATCGTATTTCTCTTGTCCATCCTCAGGCGCGTGAAGTCACGCGGATTTTGACCGGCTGCGGCATGGCGGCCGGTGGCGCTTCGCGCAGCGCACGCATGTCACGCAGCGCGTCTTTCAAAACTTCATCGGCGCGGGTATCGCCCGTACTGTCCACCAGTGCGGCGCGCGTCACCTTGCCGCTGCCGTCGATCCACACTTTCACCACGACTTTGTAGTTCTTGCCTTTCAGTGCCTTGTCGCGCGCCAGCGCCTGCTGGAACGCGCTGTTCATGGCCTCGTTCAGCAGTGCGTCGTAGCGCGCCCAGGGGTTGCCGCCGCCACCGCCGATCAGGTCGCTGCCACCTTTTTTGCCGACCAGTCCAAAGCCGTCGCCATCCCCGCTGCCGTCGGCATCCACCCCCAGATCGGCGCCGGGCGGCGGCGCTTCCGCCTGCTCCGGGGTCGGCTCGGGTTCTTCCAGCTCCACCTTTTCTTCCACTTCGGGCTCCGGCGGCTTTTCTTCCGGGGGCGGCGGCGGTGGAGGTGGCGGCGGACGCATCAGCGTGATCTGCTGCACTTTCATCGGTTTGGACGGCTTGCCCGAACTCAGCATGTCCTTCAACCACAGCGCCAGCAGCACCGCGACTACCAGCCCGAGCGCTACCGCACCCCAGCGGATCCAGGCCGGTTTGCCGGGTGCGTCGCCGTCGTCCTCGATCACCTACTTCACCAGTTTCTGCGTCACCAGACCCAGTTGCGTAATGTCGAGCTGACCCAGCAGTTCGAGTACTTCCATCACCTTGCCGTAGTTCACCGCCGAGTCGCCCTTCACGACGACCGGCAACTCGGGATCGGCCGCTTTCAGTGTGGTGAGCTGCGTACGCAGTTCGTCGAGCGAAACCGGATAGGCATCGAGATAGACCTGCCCGGCCTGGTCGATGGTGATCGCCTTGGTTTTGGGCTTGGCAAGGCTGGGCGTGTCCGAAGCCTTGGGCAGATTGAACTTGATCCCCTGCACCGACGCCGTCGTCATGATGATGAAGATGACCAGCAGCACGTAAGCAAGGTCGAGCATCGGCACGACGTTGATCTGGTCGTAGGGTTCGTTGTCTTCCTGGACTTGCATTTAGTGCAAATCCTTTAATAACCACAGAGGCACAGAGACACAGAGAGAACCCATCAAGGTTTTCTCCGTGTCTCTATGTCTCTGTGGTGAGCGGTTTTCAATCATCATCATCCCCACGCTCAGCGGCTATAGTTCTCGGCCAGCTTGGTAATCAGCTCGTCGTTGAACACGCGCATGTCGGTGGTGATGCTCTTGATTCGCGAATTCAGATAGTTGTAACCGAACAGCGCCGGAATCGCGACCGCCATGCCCGCTGCGGTCGCCATCAGCGCCGCGGCGATACCAGGCGCAATCGAGGCGACGTTGACGTCGCCGGTCGCGGCGATCACGGCAAAGGTAATCATCACCCCCAGTACCGTGCCGAGCAGGCCGATGAAGGGTCCGCCGGAAATCGCAATCGTCAGCAGCACCATCAACTGATTCAGGCGCGAGGTTTCCTTGATCAGCCCGGTGTCGAGGCTGGCGCGAATCGCTTCGAGCGACTGCGGAGACAGGTTCTTGTCACGCAGGTGGGCTGCGTCGGTGTCCTTGAACCGGTGTGACAGCTCGACCGCGCCGATGTGATAAATCCGGTACAGCGACGAGTGCTTGAACTCGGTGGCCATGCCCTGCGCCTTGTCGATGGCGCCGAGGTCGGTGGAGAGTTCGCGGAATTTGCGCATGAACTGGCGGTTGGCTTTATCCACCCGGTTCACGTACTGCGCTTTAACGACCATGATCCACACCGCGATCACCAGCATGACTGCGAGGATGCCGATGGCGACCCAGCCGTCAAACGTCAGCGCGGCAAACAGCGTGCCCCAGATGCCGGCCTCTTCGCCGCCTTCGGTCGATTCGTCCACACCCAGCGTCACCAGCTTGCCGCCCTGCCCCTGCCCCTGCGCCGCCTGCACCGCAAACCAGGCCGCGTCGCGCGCGGCGCCGGCCAGCTGCACCTCGTCGAGCTCGCCGCTATAACCTGCGCCCAGTGTCAGCCCGCCGCCCGGCAGGCTCGCGCCCGCCGCTTCGCCCGCCAGCTTGCCGTCCACATACACCTTCACGGTGTCGTCCACCGCAATCGCCAGATGCTGCCATTGCGCGGCGACGAGCGGCACGCTGGCGGTGACGCTGGCCGCACCCGCCTGCACCGTGAGCACACCCGCCGTCAGTGTGGCATTGAAGCCGTCCGACTGCATCAGCGTGCCGTCCAGCGCTGCCGGTTTCAGCCACATCGCCACACTGACTCCGCTGGCCGGGTTGATCGCAGGCAGACTCAGGCTCTGGCTGCCGTTGAACTTGATCCCGCCGTTGGCGAATGACGCCGCGACACGCTCGCCGGTAAACGCGGTGGCATTCAGCGCATTCGGCCCGCTGTCCGCCGGATTGCCTGCGGCTTCGGCAAAGTGATACGCCGCGCTGGCCGCGTCGTAGGTGGCCTTGGCGTCGGATGCCGGTGCCGCCGCTGGATTGCCAAAATACAGCCAGGCCTGCGTTGCCGCCGTCAGTTTGGGGACTCTCACCCACACCAGTGCAAGCTGGTTGATGCCGTCCCATTTTTCGATATGGAATTTGAGTTCGGTTTTGTCGTCACCCGCCACCGCGCGCAGGTCACTGCCATTTTCATTGGCCGACAGAAAATCGAAATTGCCGGTGTGCAGACGTATCAGCACGGGTGCATCGGTCACCTCGCCTGCCGGATTGGCGAGCGTGACGGACTTGCGCGCGATCCAGTCTTCGTTCCACCAGGCATGGCTGGAGGCAGACAGCAGAGACAGCCACAAGGCCACCACGGGGGCAAGGAAACGCATGGATATTCAGCCGGGGTCAATCAAGCGGCGAATTATCCCGGGCGGCGATGACAGCGCGTCGAAGCCGGAATGAGCCGAATGGGCCATGGCATAAACCCGGGCGCAAAAAAACCCGCCGGGGCGGGTTTCATGGTGCCGAGCTTTTCAGAGCGGACGGTTTTTGCGACGCGCCATCAAGCCCACCAGCGCCAGACCCGCCAGCAGCATGGCGTAGGTTTCCGGTTCCGGCACGGCGGCCAGTTGATAGACCGAGGTGGTCTTCGACACTTCGTTGGCAATCGCCAGATAGCTTATGCCGCCGATGCTGAAGCCTTTCAGACCTTCCGGAGCGACATCACCGTCGGTGACGATCATGTCGACAAAGCTCGCCATGGCTGGATCGGTGATGTCATAGATCGCCACCGCAGCCTTGGTGGTGCGCTCCAGGCCGATGAAGGCGTACATGCGGCCGCCGATTTCCATCAACTCGACGCCTTCGGGCTCAACGCCCTTGTTGTCGCTGCGGCCGTCGTCGTAGATGCCGCGCAGAATGGCTTCGGCTTCGAGCGAATTACCACTGTCGAAGACGAGATTGCCGCCGGCATCCAGTATCGAGAACGAACGCCCGCCAAACGCCACCAGATCATCCGCAGTGGAGTCCGGCGCGGACACGGTGAGCTTGCCACCGCCCGCCGGAATCTGACCGAGGCGGATACCGGCAATATCCTCGGCGTCGATTTCGTCGCTTTCGTCCTCACGCGTGTCGCCCTCGTTCGCGATGACGTAGAAAGTCTGTCCGCCGGCCGCGTAGGCAGCAATGGCATCCGGCTGATACAGGCCGCGCACGTCAACGGGAACCAGCGGACCAGCGCCGTTGCTGCGATTCACGTCGATGCCGTTGGCCGCGGTGTTGAAATCCTTGGTGCCGAGCCCCACCACGCTGGTGAATTGCTGGGTTTGCAGATCAAGGATGCCGATCGCATTGGCTTCCTGCAGGGTGACGAAAGCCTGCGTGCCAGCCGCGTTGACGGCGATGTATTCCGGCTCGAAATCCATGTCGGCAAAGGTGCGGATGGCGCTGCCCGAGGTGGGCACACCGCCGAAGCCGGCGGTGGCGGTGGCGGTCACTGTGCGGCTGCCCACGTTGATGATCGACACGCTGCCGGCCGGGTTAATCGCGCCGTTGATGGAGGCTTCGTTCGCCACCAGCAGCAGGCTGCCGTCCGGCGTAAAGGTCAGCATGTCGGGCAGCGCGCCCACCGTGATTGCCGAACCATTCTGGGTACGGCTCAGTGTGTCGAAAAACACCACCTGACCTGGGTCGGTACTCACGAATGACTCCATCGCAAACGCTGCGAGGCCGGTGCAGGGCGGATATGAGCCGAATGGCTCATATCCGGATGATTGCCCAGGATCATTCGCCGTGCCCGATCACCTCGGCCGAAATGAAGGTGAGCTTCAAGGCGTCTTTCAGCTTTTCGGCGGCCGCAGCCGCTTCCGACAGGCTGTTGGCCAGTGAGGCCGTGGTCGAAGATACGTCGCCCCCCGCATTGCTGGCTCCGCTGGAAGCGGCCGTCACCGCGCTGGTGTCGGCAATCGGTATGCCGGTCGAGGTGCCCGTCACCGAGATGTTGTCGGCCCCCAGCACCACCTGCGCGGCGATGTTGAGGTTGCCCGCGCGGATGCCGGCGTCGCCGGCGTTGACGGTCCCCTTGGGGGCGACGAGATCGACATCGCCGGCCGTTCCTGCGACCGGCGTCAGCGCCCCGATACCGCTGCCGGTCGCCGCGCCCTGGACTTCGAGCGTGACGTTGCCGTTGCTGTCTACGCGGATGATGGGCGGCGGCACAACTGCGGCGGTTTTCTTGCCACGCCCCGCGTCGATGTCACCTTCACTCGACCACAGCAGGATGTCGCCGCCGCCGACGGTAAGGATGCGCGACTGGTTGATCAACATGTCGTCGCGTGCAAAGCCCTGGATCGTGCCGTCCGCAACCGTGACCAGCCCGAGCGCACTCTTGTCGCCGGAATTGGTGACGGTGTCCAGGTTCGTGAGCCTGTCGGGTGTGTTCGACAGACCGACCACCAGACTGCCGCCGGGAATCAGGAACTCGATGTTGCCACCGCGCTCGGTGCGCGCCCGGCTGGCAAAAAGGTTGATGCTGCCCTGATATGGATTGTCCGTCGTGCTGCCAACGCCGGGGAACACCAGTTCGAGTGCGGCGTAGCCTCGGGCGTAATCCGCTGCATAGGGGCTTTCGGCGTCAAGTGAATCGCGTCCAGTCGTGCGCAGGCTGGTGAACAGCATGTCGCGCACGCGCTCGCGCTGGCCGGTTTCGTCGAGCGCAGCCACAGCTTTGACTGCGGCCAGTGCCGCGTCGGCCGCCAGCGTGTCGTCGTCGCTCAGCCAGCGGGCGAGCCACAGATCGATGTCGCCGGGCGGCGCGGTTTCGAGCCGCGCGATCAGGCGGGCAAGCGCAGCCGCCGGGTCGATGCCCTGGCTACCGACTCCGGCTGCGAGGTGTATATCCGCGCCACCCGACGGCAAGGCCGGGTTATCAAGGTTGCCCCGGCTCGATATCCCCGCCGAGGTACCGAGATCGATGTCACGCCCGGCAGTCAGCTCCAGCCTGCCGGGGCCGCCGACCCAGATGCGTGCGTTCGGGGTGCGGCTCTCGCCGCGTTCGAAACGGATGTCACGCCCGGCTTCGACACGACTGACATCGGACGCCGCCGTATGCTGGATATCGAGTCCGAGATCGACGACATCACGTCCGGCGCGCACCTGCACCGACTTGGCGAATTTGAGCGCAAGGTCATTGAAGCCACCGACGACATCGCCTGCGACCGCGTGGATACGCACCGGCGCGCCGCCGTCGGCATGCACCGGCACGACCGCATGCGCGAGCCGCGCCTGCGTGCTCGCTGCGGCCAGAAACTGATCGTCGGTGTCGCCGGGACGCAGGGCGTCAGGCAACGGGGCGGTATCGCTCAGCACCAGCCGCACCGGCAGGTTCACATCACGCGCCGCAAGCACGTTGAGATTGCCGCTGGGCGAGGGGCTCAGCGTCGCAGTTTGTCCATCCAGCGTGGCACTGCCCTGAAAAGCCGTCGTCGCCAGTGACGGCGGCAGGACAGACAGCAGATTCGCCGTATACAGGCTCGGGCTGATGCCGAAGTTCAACGGTGTCCGGTACGCGTCGCTGAACCTGGCCACGGTCGATGTCGCGGTTTGCGTCACGTTGTGGAAATGGATATCACCTTTGAGCGTTTGCAGCGCCACGCCACTGCTGTCGCCATAGGTCGAAAACAGACTCCAGCGGGCATCAGCAGCGCCCGAGACATTGCCGAGCGCCCCCGACGATTGCACGACCAGATGCGGATTCAGGATCGCCTGAATATCGAGCCTGCCGTCCGCACGCACGTCGGCCTGGGTATCACCCAGCGCGAGTACGGTGTAGAACGGTTTGGCGTTCACGCCCGCGCCGACGGTCTGGCCACTGGAAATATTGCCTGCGGACTGCACACTCAGGTGACCGTTATCGGCATAGTACTGTCCTCCCAGCAGGTCGCCGCCGCTCTGCACACGCACGTCGCCGCCGCCGGTTTTGACCAGCGCACCGTCTGCGACGAGATTCGACGCCGTGTATGCCTGGGTCGCCGCACTGGCCGAGAGATTCGTGATCCCGCCACCCGCGATCACCGTTACGTCGCCGCCGCCCAGGCTCGCGACGCCCTGCTGAAATTGATCGAAGCGCACCCACCACGCAGGCTGCACGTCATAGGCCGCGCCTGTGCTGTCCAGACTGCCCTGGCGGAAGAGCCAGTTCGAATACAACTGCGCCGAAGGGGCACCGATGACAGCCCCCCGGGCGGCGAGGCGC